>SBFS01000172.1 GCA_006227825.1 Burkholderiales bacterium
GGGATGCCGATGGCGCGCTGCACGATGCCGGAGTAGAAGTCGACGTTCGGGTAGAGCTTGCGCTGCACGAAGTAGTCGTCTTCCAGGGCGATCTTCTCCAGCTCCTTGGCCAGCTTGAACAGCGGGTCGTTTTCCAGGCCCAGCTCGGTCAGCACCTCGTTGCAGGTTTCCTGCATCAGCTTGGCGCGCGGATCGTAGTTCTTGTAGACACGGTGCCCGAAGCCCATGAGCTTGACGCCGCTGTTCTTGTCCTTGACCTTCTCCATGAACTCGCCGACCTTGGCCACGCCGCCGTTGGCCTGGATCTCCTCGAGCATGTTCAGGCAGGCCTCGTTGGCGCCGCCATGGGCCGGACCCCAGAGGCAGGCGACACCGGCCGCGATGGCAGCGAACGGGTTGGTGCCCGAGCTGCCGCACAGGCGCACGGTGGAGGTGGAGGCATTCTGCTCATGGTCGGCGTGCAGGATGAAGATGCGGTCGAGCGCGCGCTCGAGCACGGGGTTGACCTCGTAGTCCTCGCAGGGCGTGCCGAACATCATGCGCAGGAAGTTGCCCGCATAGGACAGCTTGTTCTGCGGGTACATGTAGGGTTGGCCGATCTTGTACTTGTAGGCCATGGCCACGAGCGTGGGCATCTTGGCGATCAGGCGGATCGCGGCGATGCGGCGGTGCTCGGGGTTGTTGATGTCGGTGCTGTCGTGATAGAAGGCAGACAGACCGCCGACCAGTCCGGTCAGCACGGCCATGGGGTGGGCATCACGACGGAAGCCGCGCAGGAAGAACTGCATCTGCTCGTTGACCATGGTGTGGTTGATCACGAGCTTGTGGAAATCGGCACGCTCCTGCTCGTTGGGCAGCTCGCCGTTGAGCAGCAGGAAGCAGGTGTCGAGGTAGTCGCAGCTGGTGGCCAGCTGCTCGATGGGGTAGCCGCGGTACAGCAGTTCGCCCTTGTCGCCATCGATGTAGGTGATGGACGACTGGCAGGACGCGGTCGACAGGAAGCCCGGGTCGTAGGTGAACATGCCGGTCTGTGCGTACAGCTTGCGGATGTCGATGACGTCCGGGCCGATGCTGCCGCCGTACACCGGCAGTTCGACGCTGGGGCTGCCGTTGGAGAACGACAGGGTGGCTTTGTTGTCTACGAGTTTCATGCGGATTCCTGGTAGAGGTTAATCGGGTAGCCGGGCGGCACGCAGCATGCCCAGCACCTGCGTGACGTCGTCACGGGCCAGCTCGCCCTCGGGGTCCCTGCGTCCGAGCAGCAGATCGAGCAGATCGTTGTCGGACAGGTCCATTAGAACCCCCAGAGCTTCAGCCTGCCTGACAGTCAAGCCAGTTTCATGCCTGGCAAAGAACTTCTCGATGAACAGGTCGTTCTCGAGCAGTCCGCGGCGGCAGCGCCAGCGCAGCTTGCTCAACGCGCGTTCGTCGAGCTGCTGTTCCATGCCGGCGTTGTCCACGTTGGTCATCAAAATGGGGCCACGAGCTGCGCCGTCCGGGCCAGGGCACCCGTGGAGCCGGCTGTGCCGGGCCACAGGGTGCGTCCCCCCTCAGGGGCGAAGACGCGAAGCGGCGCAGGGGGGAGACTCATACCGAGCGCAGGACCATCATTTCCTTGATCTTGCCGATCGCCTTGGTGGGGTTCAGACCCTTGGGGCAGACATCGACGCAGTTCATGATGGTGTGGCAGCGGAACAGGCGGTACGGGTCCTCGAGGTTGTCCAGCCGCTCGCTGGTGGCCTGGTCGCGGCTGTCGGCGATGAAGCGGTACGCCTGCAGCAGGCCGGCCGGGCCGACGAATTTGTCCGGGTTCCACCAGAAGCTGGGGCAGCTGGTCGAGCAGCTCGCGCACAGGATGCACTCGTACAGGCCGTTGAGTTCTTCGCGCTCCTCGGGGCTCTGCAGGCGCTCCTTGGCGGGCGGCACGCTGTCGTTGATGAGGTAGGGCTTGATGCTGTGGTACTGCTTGAAGAACAGCGTCATGTCGACGATGAGGTCGCGCACCACCGGCAGGCCGGGCAGGGGCTTGAGGACGATGTCGCCCTTGAGCGTGTTCATGTTGGTCAGGCAGGCCAGGCCGTTCTTGCCGTTGATGTTCATCGCGTCGGAGCCGCAGACGCCTTCGCGGCAGGAGCGGCGGAACGAGATCGACGGGTCCACGGCCTTGAGCTTCATGAGCGCGTCCAGCAGCATGCGCTCGTTGCCCTCGAGCTCGACCTCGATGGTCTGCATGTAGGGCTTGGCGTCCTTGTCCGGGTCGTAGCGGTAGATCTTGAAGGTGCGTTTTGCCATTTTGGAGACTCCAGTGCGTGGGGCGCTCAGAAGGTGCGGACCTTGGGCGGGATCGACTCGACGGTCAGCGGCTTGAGGTTGACCGGCTTGTAGCTCAGGCTGTTGTCGGCGCTGTGCCACAGGGTGTGCTTCATCCACTCCTTGTCGTTGCGGCCCAGCGGGAACTCGGCATCGTCTGCAGGACGCTCATAGTCGTTGACGGTGTGGGCGCCGCGGCATTCCTTGCGCGCAGCAGCCGAGGTCATGGTGGCCTGGGCGGCTTCCATCAGGTTCTCGACTTCCAGCGCCTCGATGCGCGCGGTGTTGAACACCTTGGACTTGTCCTTGAGGGTGATGGCGGCCACGCGCTCGCGCATCGCGTTGATCTTGCGCACACCTTCGTCCATGCTGGCCTGGGTGCGGAACACGCCCGCGTGCTGCTGCATGGTGTTGCGCATGTCGTTGGCCACATCCTGGGCGTATTCGCCGCTGGTGGAGCTGTCCAGGCGGGCCAGACGGGCCAGGGTGCGGTCGGCCGCGTCCCTGGGCAGGTCCTGGAACTCGGCCTTGGGGTTGACGTTGGCCACGATGTGGTTGCCGGCGGCCTTGCCGAACACCAGCAGGTCGAGCAGGGAGTTGGTGCCCAGGCGGTTGGCGCCGTGCACCGAGACGCAGGAGCATTCACCCACCGCGTACAGGCCGTTGACGATCTTCTGGCTGCCGCTGCCGTCGGGCACGACCACCTGGCCGTTGATGTTGGTCGGGATGCCGCCCATCTGGTAGTGGATGGTGGGCAC
>SBFS01000042.1 GCA_006227825.1 Burkholderiales bacterium
CCCTCGTGGCGGATCGAGACCACCGAGGGTTCGTCCAGCACGATGCCCTTGTTGCGCACGTAGATCAGGGTGTTGGCGGTGCCAAGGTCGATCGCCAGGTCGGTGGAGAACTGGCGACGAAAAGCTTCAAACATGGTGCAGAAATCCTGTGGGGCACGGGTGCGGCTTCGCGCCGCCGCCGCCGATCGGGTGCTGGTGGCCGGATGGGCTCCAAGTGCTTGATTTTCCGGCGCCAACCGCCCCGCGACGGGCTTTGCCGATAAACCTTGGATAATACCGTATCCCCTGTGCGGCACAGGCCTTTCGCGGGGCCATTTTCTGCACTTTACACGCGGTTTCAGGGCAGATGACGCCCTGCCAGGCGTGTCCCCTAGACCTTCTGGATCCTCCCATCCGAGTCCACCCATGTCCCTGACCCTGTCCGACATCGGGCGCATCGCCCATCTGGCCCGGCTGGAGATGCCGCCAGCCCAGGCCGAACGCACGCTGGCGCAGCTCAACGGCTTCTTCGACATCGTCGAGCAGATGAAAGCCGTCGACACCACCGGCGTCGAGCCTCTGGCGCACCCCACGGCCGTCATCGACCACGTCAGCCTGCGCCTGCGGCCCGACGTGGCCAGCGAGCCGAACGACCGCGAGGCCAACCAGCGCAGCGCACCCGCCGTCGAGCGCGGCCTGTTTCTCGTGCCCAGGGTGATCGAATGAGCGCGCCGGACATCCACCGGATGGGCGTGGCCGAACTGGCCGCCGCCATCGCCGACGGAACAACCTCGTCCGTCGAGGCCGCGCAGGTGCTGCTGGCGCGGGCCAGGCAGCACGAGAGCCTGGGCGCCTACCTCGCCACCGATGAGGCCGTGACCCTGGCCCAGGCCCGCGCCGCCGACGCCCGCATCGCCGCCGGCGAGCGCGGGCCGCTGCTGGGCGTGCCGCTGGCGCACAAGGACATCTTCGTCACCCGGGATTTCCCGAGCACCGCCGGCTCGAAGATGCTCGAAGGCTACCGCAGCCCCTTCGACGCCACCGTGGTGGCCAAGCTGGCGGCGGCCGGCGCCGTGTCCCTGGGCAAGCTCAACTGCGACGAGTTCGCCATGGGCGGCAGCAACGAGAACTCCGCCTACGGCCTGGCGCGCAACCCCTGGGACACCGATCGCGTGCCCGGCGGCTCCTCGGGCGGTTCGGCCGTGGCCGTGGCCGCGCGTCTGGCGCCGGCGACCACCGGCACCGACACCGGCGGCTCCATCCGCCAGCCCGCGAGCTTCTGCAACGTCACCGGCATCAAGCCCACCTACGGCCGCTGCTCGCGCTACGGCATGATCGCCTTTGCTTCCAGCCTGGACCAGGCCGGCCCGATGGCCCGCAGCGCCGCCGACTGCGCCACGCTGCTGACCGCCATGGCCGGACCCGACATCGACCGCGATTCGACCAGCCTGGACCACCCGGCCGAGGACTACACCCGCCTGCTCGGTGCGCCGCGCGAAGGCGCGAGCGCCGCGCAGCCGCTGAAGGGCCTGCGCATCGGCCTGCCCAAGGAGTTCTTCGGCGAGGGCTGTGCGCCCGATGTGCTGGCCGCCGTGCGGGCTGCCCTGGCCGAGTACGAGAAGCTTGGCGCCACGCTGGTGGACATCTCGCTGCCGCGCACCGAACTGTCCATCCCCGTCTACTACATCATCGCGCCGGCCGAGGCCTCGTCCAACCTCAGCCGCTTCGACGGCGTCAAGTTCGGCCACCGCGCCGCGCAGTACGACGACCTGATGGACATGTACAAGAAGTCGCGCAGCGAGGGCTTCGGGCCCGAGGTGCAGCGCCGGATCATGATCGGCACCTATGTCCTCTCGCACGGCTACTACGACGCCTACTACCTCAAGGCGCAGCAGATCCGCCGCCTGATCGCGCAGGACTTCCAGCAGGCCTTCACCCGGTGCGACGTGATCGCCGGCCCGGCCGCGCCCACCACGGCCTGGAAGATCGGCGAGAAGGGCGACGACCCGGTCGCCAACTACCTGGCCGACATCTTCACCCTGCCGGCGTCACTGGCCGGACTGCCCGGCATGAGCGTGCCCGCCGGCTTCGGCACGGGCCATCTGCCCGTGGGGCTGCAGCTGATCGGCAACCACTTCCAGGAGGCCGCGCTGTTGCAGGTGGCGCACGCCTTCCAGCAGGCCACCGACTGGCACACCCGCTCGCCGGAGGGCTTCTGACATGAACCAGAAAATCCAGAAGGGCGCCTCGCTGCTGGTGAGTGGCTACGAGGTCGTGATCGGCTTCGAAACCCATGCGCAGCTGGCCACGCAAAGCAAGATCTTCAGCCGGGCGCCGACCGCTTTCGGCGCCGAGCCCAACACCCAGGCCTGCGCGGTGGACCTGGCGCTGCCGGGCACGCTGCCGGTGATGAACCGCGAGGCGGTGGCCTGCGCCATCCGTTTCGGCCTGGCCGTGGGCTCGCACGTGGCCGAGCAGAGCGTGTTCGCGCGCAAGAACTACTTCTATCCCGACCTGCCCAAGGGCTACCAGATCAGCCAGTACGAGATCCCGGTGGTGCAGGGCGGCGAGGTGTCGTTCTATCTCGGCGACGAGAAACGGACCGTGCGCCTGGTGCGGGCGCACCTCGAAGAGGACGCCGGCAAGAGCCTGCACGAGGACTTCCACGGCCTCTCGGGCATCGACCTCAACCGCGCCGGCACGCCGCTGCTGGAGATCGTCACCGAGCCCGACATCCGCTCCAGCGCCGAGGCCGTGGCCTACGCCAAGGAGCTGCACAAGATCGTCACCTGGATCGGCATCTGCGACGGCAACATGCAGGAAGGCAGCTTCCGCTGCGACGCCAACGTCTCCGTGCGCAAGCCCGGCCAGCCGCTGGGCACGCGGCGCGAGATCAAGAACCTGAACTCGTTCAAGTTCATGCAGCAGGCCATCGACTACGAGGTGCGCTGGCAGATCGAGCAGATCGAGGACGGGCATGCCATCGAGCAGGCCACCGTGCTGTTCGACCCCGACACCGGCGAGACCCGCGCCATGCGTACCAAGGAAGACGCGGCCGACTACCGCTACTTCCCCGACCCCGA
>SBFS01000218.1 GCA_006227825.1 Burkholderiales bacterium
TGTTGATCGACTCGCGTTCTTCCATTGTCAGAATGGGTTCGTCCATGGGCTGTCTTTTGAGTGACTGGTGAATCCTGCATTGTCGCCACCGGGACCCGCGCAGGGGAAGGGGGTCGGCTTGGCGGGGCGGGCCGGCAGCCGCACAGGGACGGCCGCAGCCGTTCCTGTCATGGGTAATGGGGCTGCCGTTTGCCGATGAAGGCGGCGATGCCTTCGCCGGCATTGGGGTGGTGGAGGTTGCGGACGAAATGATCGCGCTCGGCCGCCAGTTGCGCGTGCAGCGGCTGCACCAGGGCTTCGTTGGCCAGTTCCTTGATGCTGGCCATGGCATTGGGGGCACGGCCGTTGAGCTGTCCGGCCCAGGCCAGCGAGTCGGCCAGCGCCTGGCCGGTGGCGCTGATGCGCGAGACCACACCCAGTTGCTGCAGGCGGCGGGCATCGATGCGCTCGCCTCCCATCAGCAACTGCATGGCCGTGCTGCGGGGCAGGGCGCGCAGCAGGCTCCAGGTGGCGCCGCCGTCGGGCGACAGGGCCACGTTGACGTAGGCCATCACGAAGACGCTGTCCTCGGCCGCCACCACCAGGTCACAGGCCAGCGCGAGCGAGAAGCCGGCACCCGCGCACGAGCCCTCGACGGCGGCAATCACCGGCTTGGGAAAGGCCCGGATGGCCTCGATCCAGTTGTGAAGCCCTTCGATGCTGGCGGCCTGTACGGCGGGGTCCTGCTGGCGGTTGGCCTGCAGCCGCTGCAGGTTCCCGCCGGCGCAGAAGTGCTGCCCTTCCCCGGTGATGACCACGCTGCGGATGTCCCGGTTGTTCTCGGATGCGTTCAGCGCCTCGACACCCGCAGCGTAGATGTCGGGTCCCAGGGCGTTGCGGTGTTCCGGGTTGCTGATGGTCAGTACCAGGGTCTGTCCATCGGTGTGGCTCTTGAGGCTGGCCGTCATCGTCACGCTTCCTCGTGGGTCAGGCTCAGCCCCAGCGCACCGCGGCGGCGCAGCCAGGGCGAGGGGCGGTAGCGGGGGTCGCCGTAGACGGTCTGCATGTTGAACAGGATCTCCAGCACGTTGGCCGGCCCGATGCGGTCGCCCATGGCCAGCGGACCCATCGGATAGCCCAGTCCGAGGGTGACCGCCAGGTCCAGGTCGGCCGGGCTGCACACGCCCTGCTGGCACATGTCCGATGCGATGTTGACGATCGTGGCCACCACGCGCTGGGTCACGAAGCCGCCGCTGTCGCGCACCACGCTCACGGCCTTGCCATCCCGGGCGAACAGGGCGTGGGCAGCGTCGCGCATGTCGCGGCGCGTGGCAGGGTTGGTGGCCAGCACGCGCCGCCGCGTGGCCTTGTCCTCCAGCATCATGTCGATGCCGACGGTGCGGGCCGGATCCAGCCGCTCGACGGCCGCCAGCGTGGTCACGTCCAGGCCCAGCGGCGCCACCAGGATCAGGGCCGAGGTCGACGGGGCGGCGGCCGTCTCGATGGTGGCCCCCAGGTCCTTGAGCAGCTGGTACAGCTCCTGGCGACGGGCCGCCTTGGGCGAGACCCACACGGGAGGCGTGCTGTCCACCTGCGGCACCGGGGGCTCGGCCGGCACCTGGGCCACGCCATCGATGTAGCCGTAAAAGCCGTCACCCACCTTCTTGCCGACGACGCCGCCGGCCAGGCGCTGCGCGGTGATGACGCTGGGCCGGTAGCGGGGCTCGTCGTAGTACTGGCGGTAGATGGACTCCATGACCGGGTGCGAGACATCCAGCGCGGTCAGGTCCATCAGTTCGAACGGGCCCAGGCGAAAGCCCATCTGGTCCTTGAGGATGCGGTCGATGGTGGCGAAGTCGGCCACGCGCTCGCCGGCCACGCGCAGGGCCTCGGTCCCGTAGCCGCGCCCGGCGTGGTTGACGATGAAGCCGGGCGTGTCCTGTGCCGACACCGGGGTGTGTCCGAACTGCCGGCTGTACTGGACCAGCCGTTCGCATACCTGCGGGCTGGTCTTGAGGCCGGCGATCACCTCGACCACCCGCATCAGGGGAACGGGGTTGAAGAAATGGTAGCCGGCGAGCCGGGCAGGGTGCTGCAGCGCCGCGCCGATCGCGGTCACGGACAGGGAAGATGTGTTGGTGGCCAGCACCGCGTCGGGACGCACGATGTCCTCGAGCTGCCGCAACAGTTGCTGCTTGACATCGAGGCGTTCGACGATTGCCTCGATGACCAGGTCGCAGGCCGCGAGGTCCTCCGGACGCTGCGCCAGGCCCAGGCGGTCGAGCAGCGCCTGCCTGGCCGGTGCATCCATCTTGCCTTTCTCGACCAGCTTTTGCCAGGTTGCCGAGAGTGCATCGAGGGCCTTTTGCGCGGCCCCGGGCTGGGCGTCGAACAGGATCACCTGGCTGCCGGCCTGGGCCGCCATCTGGGCAATGCCCCGGCCCATGGCCCCCGTGCCGACCACACCACAGATTCGAAAAACAGTTTGCATATGCATGACTTATTTGCCGGGCAATGCGAATTTGCTATGAGAAAATATTGCACCGACGGATAAAAGGAAAACTGACGTGCGCCAATTCTGGTTGGGCTGTATTTTGCTATCAACTGCCGTCAGCAGTTGGGCAGTGACTCTGGGGCGCCACAGCGGTGCGGCCCTGATCGGTCGCCCGCTCGACATCCGTGCCCAGGTTTTGCTGGCGCCTGGGGATGATCCATCCGCCCTTTGCCTGTCGGCCGACGTGTTCTACGGCGATGTGCAGGTCACGGGCGTGCGCACGCAGTTGCAGCAGGCGCCAGCCGGCGCCGGAACCTCCCTGCGCATCCAGGTTCCCCAGGCCGTCAACGAGCCCGTCGTGACCGTGTTCGTGAAGGCGGGCTGCGAAGCCCCTTTCACCCGGCAGTACGTGCTTCTGGCCGACCCGGTCTCCGAGCCCCTGGCTCCGCAGGCCGGCGCCTCCGAGCCCCCCCTGACCGCCGTGGTGCCACCCGCCGTGGCGCCGGCGGCCCAAGCCGTTGCCCAGACGGCGGACGCGGCCCCGGCTGCGGTGCCGGCCGCACGTTCGGCCGAGCCGGCAACG
>SBFS01000195.1 GCA_006227825.1 Burkholderiales bacterium
AGGCTCACCGGACGCCTGCTCATGATCGACGGACGCGACATGGCCTTCCATGAAATCGCCCTGCCGCAGAACCCGGAATGCAGCATCTGCGGGGGACGCCACGGCGGCTGACGCCGCGCCACCCCGGACCTCAGCTGCAAGGGCCGTGCCTGCGCCTGAAATGCCAAGGAGCCTCGGCCTGCGTGTCGCTGAACAGCCCCAGTCCCTGCCGGCGCGCCTTCGCCTCCTGCCGGTCATAGGGGCCAGCCTGCCCCCGCCGCCGGTAAGACCACGCCCAACCTTCGGCCACCAGCCTGGACTGCACATCGTCTTCCCCGAGCCAGAGGCGGGCGAGCGCGCGGCGGTAGCGGTCCTGACCGGTCACCTCGACACGAACCTCGCGCCCCAGTGTCATCTCGGCCAGGCGATCGCGCGCCTGGCGGCCGCCGGGCTGGCAGATTTCGGGCGCATCGATACCTTCGAGCCTCAGGCGCAGGGGGCCCCCGCCATCGGGCAGCCGAACCCAGACCGAATCGCCATCGTGGACCCGGGTGACTTCGGCGATGTAGCCGGTTTCGGCAAAGGAGCAGGCGGCCGTGCCCCAGGCACCGGCCAGCAGGAACAGCAGCGCCAGGGTGCGCCGTCCATGGATCCAGGAACGCATTCCCCGAGTCTGCCGCAAATCCGGGTCCGCCCGCTTGCGGGCCTGCGGACACGCGCAGCGCCGGCCGCGTCCGTCATACCGCCATGTAGCGTCCAGGACGGTGATTGATGGCCAGGGCCAGGTTGAGCACCACGGCACCGGCCACCGACCAGGCGATCAGCCCGACATCCACCACCGCCAGGGCGGCCAGCACGATGGCGCAGTCGAACACCATCTGGATGCGGCCGGCCCGCCAGCCGCAGCGCTCCTGCAGGTACAGCACCAGCACGTTGAAGCCGCCCAGGCTGGCCCGGTGACGAAACAGCATCAGCATGCCGGCCCCCATCAGCAGCCCCCCGGCCACCGCGGCGAAGCCGGTCGAAAGCTGGTCGAAGGCGATCCAGCGCGGCAGCCACTGGACGAAGGCCGCCAGCAGGGCCACGGCGGCAAAGGTCTTGAGGGTGAAAACCGCTCCCATGCGCCGCCACGCCAGGCCGTAGAAGGGCAGGTTGACCGCCATGAACAGCAGGCTGAAATTCCAGCCGGTGGCGTAATGCAGCAGGAAGGCCAGCCCGGCCGTACCACCCGTCAGCAACCCGGCGTGGCGGAACATGATCACGCCCAGCGCCACGAACAGCGTGCCGGTGAGCAGGGCCTGCAGGTCCTCGTGCGGCCGGTGCCGTGACAGCGGCACACGCGCCGGCGCTTCGACAGGCCGGCCAGCCGGGGATGAAGTATGGGACATGAAGGCAAGCGCAAAAACGGGCCGGCAGGAGCAGCCAGCCTTTTCAGGAGGCTGCAAGTGTGCCCCGGCCCGATACGCGGCGCCTTGACCCAGGTCAGCGATGCACCGGATGACCTGCGGACACGGGCACGACCGCCAGCCGGTCAGCCAGGGCGGTATGCTGCACCCATGGCTGACCAGACGGACCCCAACACGACGACGCCGGGCGACTGGCCCGCACGCATTGCACACGCGGGCTTGCTGGCAGGTCCCTTGCTGGCCGTCCTGAGCTACTGGGTCCTGCCCGAACACGAGGCCCTGAGCGATGCCGGCCGGCTGACTGCCGCGATCGGCATCTGGATGGCCGTCTGGTGGATGAGCGAGGCCGTGCCCCTGCCGGCAACGGCCCTGCTCCCGGTGGTGCTGTTTCCGCTGTCGGGCATCCAGGACAGCGCCCAGACCCTGCGCCCCTACGCCTCGGACATCATCTTCCTGTTCATGGGCGGCTTCGTCATCGGTCTGGGCATGCAGCGCTGGGGCCTGCACACCCGCATCGGGCTGGCCATCGTGCGCCGGGTGGGCACCTCGCCGGTGCGCCTGGTGGCCGGCTTCATGGCCGCCACGGCCCTGCTGAGCATGTGGATATCCAACACGGCGGCGGCCATGATGATGCTGCCGGTTGGCCTGAGCGTGATCGGCCTGATCGACGACCGCACCGCCACGGCCGACCCCGCCGCCGCGTCGGCCCGCCGCAACTTCGCCACCTGCCTGATGCTGGGTATCGCCTACGGCGCCTCCATCGGAGGCCTGGGCACCCTGATCGGCTCCCCGCCCAACCTGATCCTGGCCAGTTATGCCCGCGACCAGCTCGGGCTGGACATCACCATGCTCGGCTGGATGGCTCTGGGCGTCCCGCTGGTTGTCCTGCTCCTGCCCCTGACCTGGCTGTGGCTGGTGCGCGTGGCCTTTCCGGTCCGGATGGACCTGCCCGGACCGGTGCAGGAGCGCATCCGGCAGGATCTGGGCCGGCGCCCTCCCATGAGCCGCGGCGAGCGCATCGTGCTGGTGGTGTTCCTGCTGACGGCGGCGGGCTGGGTGCTGCGCCAACCCCTGTCGGACTGGCTGGCACTGCCCCACCTGACCGACGCCACCATCGCCATGACAGGCGCCCTGCTGCTGTTCGTGCTGCCTGTCAGCCTGGAGCGCCGCCTGTTCGCCATGGACTGGGAAACCGCCGCCCGACTGCCGTGGGGCATCCTGCTGCTGTTCGGCGGGGGTTTGAGCCTGGCCTCGGCCATCAGCCGTCACGGCGTCGACACGTGGCTGGCCTCGGGTTTCGGCGGCATGGCCGGTGCACCGGCCCTCCTGGTGCTGCTGGCCGTGACCACCCTGGTGATCTTCATGACCGAGCTGACCAGCAACACCGCCGTGGCCAACACCCTGATCCCGGTCATGGCGGCAGTGGCCCTGGGGCTGGGCCAGCCCCCGCTGCCCCTGATCCTGGCGGTGGCGCTGGCGGCCAGCTGCGCCTTCATGCTGCCGGTGGCCACGCCCCCGAATGCCATCGTCTACGCCTCGGGCCATGTCACCATCGCGCAGATGGTGCGGGCCGGCCTGGCGCTCAACCTGCTGGCCGTGGGCGTGATTGCGCTGGTGATCCGCCTGCTTCTGCCCTGGATGTCCTGAGATCCGGCCGATTCAGGGTCCGGCCACGGCCTCGCGCAGCAGGCGGCCGTAGACCGGAACGAGCGAAATGTCGTTGTGTCCGGCTTGCGGCACGACATCCAGCCGGGCCACCCCGGGCGCAAAGGCCTCGAACAGGCGGCGGGCGTGCATCGGGTCGATGACCTCATCCTGCCCGGCGGCGATCAGCCGCGTGGGCATGCGCAGGGACGGTGCGTGCACAACAGACTCGAAACGGTCGCGCAACAGCCAGCCGACCGGCAACCAGGGGTAGTGGCGCTTGGCCACCGCCCGCAGGCTGTCAAAGGGTGTGACCAGCACCAGGCGCTGCACCGGCCGCCGGGCCGCCAGTTGCACCGCCACGCCGCTGCCCAGGCTGCGGCCGATCACCACGATGTCCGTGTGCCGGCCGCGGACCTCGTCGAACAGGGCCAGCGCATCCGTCACCAGCCCCTCCTCGAAGGGACGCCCGCTGCTGCCTCCGTAGCCACGGTAGTGCATCAGGTACAGCGCATGCGCCGGAAACTGCCCCGCCAGCGCCGGCAGGGTCAGGGCCACGTCCTCGGCGTTGCCGCCGAAATAGAGGATGGCCGGCGCACCTGTTTCCCGGGTCTCGGCGCTGATGCGCAGCCGGGCGTGCGGGGTTTCCAGCCAGAACCCCGTGGCGTCCCCGCCGGCGGGGGCAGGGGTCGGAAAGTAGATCAGCGTTCGCTGCAGCAGGAAGATCAGCAGGCTCAGGGCCAGCCAGGCCAGCGCCAGCAGGCCCAGGATCTGCACCATGCCCCTGACCATGCGCGGCCTGTGCTGCCAGGCTCAGCGCCCCAGCCGCTCGTCCACCCGCCGGAGGCCGGCGACCGCCTGCAGGCAGGCGTCGGCAGCCTCGGTGCCCTTGACCGCGAAGTGGCGCAGGAAATACTTGCGGTGCTCGGCGTGTTCGTGGAAGTGGTGCGGCGACTGCACGGCCAGGATCACCGGTACGCCCGTGTCCAGTTGCACCTGCATCATGGCCTGCACCACGGTCTGCATCAGGGCATCGAAGCGGTAGATGCCGTCATCCACGACCAGCGCGCTGCCGATGACTGCGGCGTACCGCCCCGACCGGGCCAGGCGCTGCACAAGCAGCGGAATCTCGAAGGCACCGGGCACGTCGAACAGGTCGATGCGTTCGGCGGCGACCCCGGCTTCGGCCATCCGGGCCAGGAATGCGTCGCGCGCCTGCTGCACGATGTCCGCATGCCAGGCGGCCTCTACAAAGGCAAAGCGCAGCTCCTGGGGCAACAAGGGGAAGGGTTTCATGGCGTGGTTTGATGAAGAGGACGGGCAAGAGGGCTAGGCCGTGACGATCCAGCCTTCGAGGGGGTCGAAGGTCGGCAGGCCGTAGCAAGGGTGACCATTGTGATGCTGTTGCCAGCCCCAGGCGGCCTGCAGCAGGCACAGGACCGCGTCCAGACGGTCGCCGCTGGCGTCATGCACCAGCGATTCGCGCTGGGCGTGGCTGAGCATCAGGCGCAGGCCCAGGCGGCTGCGCCCCTGCTCCAGCGCGTCGACGAGGTCCTTGCGGGCGATCAGGCGCTGCGCTGTCTGCCGGCTCCTGTCGTCGCTCTTGTAGGAGCGTTGACCGATCAGCTCGCGTGCCAGCAGGCCCGGGTAGGCTTCCAGCGCCACCCGGCCGGGATCGCCGGGATGCAGCCCGGGGAAATGGACGCCGGCCGCCAGCAGGCGGGGCACGCCGGCGTGCATCATGAAGGCCACCGGCGGATTGACCCATTTCATGCTCGGGCTGGAGCCGGCGGGACCGTCGGTGGCCCGGTGTGCGAACTTGCCGCCGGCCGGACGTGCCGCGCAGAAGGCAACGAACGCGGCGCGGATGTCCGCACGCGGGACCGAAGCGTAGTGCGCCATGCAGTCGGCCCATTGCCCAGGCCAGCCCAGGTGCTCCACCAGCGCCCGCGGCAGGCCGAAAGGCAGGTCGAAGCCGCCCACCCAGGGGCCGGGCTCGGCCAGCGCAGCGGCCCAGGCGTCCAGCGTCTCGAAGGTGAGCACCCGTTCCAGCCGGACCCGCCCCCGGTCGAGGCGTCCGATGGCGTGGACCACAGGCTTGCGGCGCGAGGGCGCACTGCTGAAGTCGCAACCCAGCAGCTGTGGCAGCATCGGCAGTCGCCGGACCTCAGGCGCGACCGATGATGCTGGCCGTGGCCATCAGCTCTTCGAGCAGGGCGAGCGAGACCCGGCCGGAGACCGCATAGGGATCGAACTCGGGCCGCTCCGAGTACTTGAGCACGATGGAGGTGTTGAGCTTGGACAGGTTGACCGTGCCCATGGTCCAGCCCCCGAAACGGCGCTCGGTGATCTCTTCGTAGTGCAGCAGCACCACGTCGGTGTGGCGCTGGTCGCTCACGATGTGGTTGTACAGCGCGTTGACCGCGCTGCGCCCGCCCTCGATCGCCTGCAGGAACACGCCGCCGCCGTAGCACAGCACGCCCGTGATGCCGTTGCCCAGGTTGTGGGAGCGGGAGGTCTCGAGGATGGATTCGATGGTCTGGGTGCAGTCCTTGTTGACCGCACGGCTGACATAGAGCAGGCGTACCAGCATGATGCGACTCGGCAGTTTCAGGATTGGCGCGGCAGCAGCGAGAGGAATTCGCGCCGCAGGTTGGGGTCCTTGAGGAAGACGCCACGCATGACGGAGTTGATCATCTTGCTGTCCATGTCCTTGACGCCCCGCCAGGCCATGCAGTAGTGGCTGGCCTCCATGACGATGGCCAGGCCGTCGGGCTGGGTCTTTTCCTGGATCAGGTCGGCCAGCTGCACGACGGCCTCCTCCTGGATCTGGGGCCGGCCCATGATCCATTCGGCCAGGCGCGCGTACTTGGACAGGCCGATGACGTTGGTGTGCTCGTTGGGCATGACGCCGATCCAGATGCGACCGATCACCGGGCACAGGTGGTGGCTGCAGGCGCTGCGCACCGTGATCGGGCCGACGATCATCAGCTCGTTGAGGTGCTCGGCGTTCGGGAACTCGGTCACCGAGGGGCCCTGGACATAGCGGCCGGCGAAGACCTCCTTGAGGTACATCTTGGCCACGCGGCGCGCCGTGTCGCTGGTGTTGTGGTCGTTCTCGGTGTCGATGACCATGCTCTCGAGCACGCCCTGCATCTTCTCGGTCACCTCGTCGAGGAGCTGCTCGAGCTCGCCCGGCCGGATGAACTCGGCGATGTTGTCGTTCGAGTGGAAGCGCTTGCGGGCGGCCTGGACGCGTTCCCGGATCCGGACGGACACGGGCACGCCCTGACCACCGTCGTCGTGTTCGGCAGCGGTGTTCATGGGCTGGTCGGATTTCATGAGCATGTGGCATGCTAACACCCGAACCCGGCCCGCCACCCGGCACGCCCGGAATGCGCCGGTTTCATGGGGGTATGACCGGGCGTCCTCAGTACCGGTGACCGGTCAGGAACAGCGTCGTGCGCATCACGCCGAAGGCCAGACGGTCGAGCAGGCGCTCGCGCCAGGGGCGCTTCTGCAGGGACGTGAGGTCCAGCCGCTGGCTGGAGTCGCGCAGGATCTCGTCCAGCCGCTGGTGCAGCAGGTGCGCGAAACGCCGGTCGCGCGTCATGACGTTGGCCTCGCGGGCCAGCAGCAGCGACAGGGGGTCCAGGTTCGTGGAGCCGACGGTCGCCCAGCGGCGATCGACCACCGCCACCTTGGCGTGCAGGGAGCTCGGTTCGTATTCGTGGATTTCGATCCCGGCCTCGGCCAGGCGCAGGTAGACGGGCCGCGCCGCCCGGTACTGCAGGAAACGCTCGTACTTGCCCTGCAGCAACAGACGCACCCTGACCCCGCGCCGCACCGCGATCGACAGGGCACGGCGCAGCTTGCGCCCGGGAATGAAATAGGCATTGGCGATCACGATTTCCTCGCGGGCCTCGCCGATGGCCTTGAGGTAGGCGCGCTCGATGTCGTGCCGGTGGGTCACGTTGTCGCGCAGCAGCAGATCCGCCCTCGCCCCCTGCACGCCCGCCAGCGCCGCCGGGAGGGTCGATGGGCTGCCCGCTTCATCCGGCTCCAACGACCCCTTCGGCTCCGCTGGCAGCGCCAGAATCGCCGAAAAATCGCCCACCGGCAGGGTTTCGCGCAGCGCCTCCCAGGCCGCCGCGAACTCCCGCCGGCGCGCCTTGCGCACCGCCTGCAGGCGCCACCAGAGCTGCTCCATGGTGTCGGCCATGTCCCTGACGAGCGGGCCGGCCACCCGCAAAGAGAAGTCGAGCCGGGGTTCGGCCAGCCGCCCCAGCACCACATCGTCCCGGTCATCGATGATGTTGATGCCACCGCAAAAGCCGATGGTGCCGTCGATCACGCACAGTTTGCGGTGCAGCCGGCGCCAGTTGCTGGGGATCAGCAGGCCCAGCCGGCCCAGCGGGGCATAGATGCGCCAGCGCACGCCGGTCCGCGCAAACCGCTCGCGCCACTCCACCGGCACCCGGGGTGTGCCCACGCCATCCATCACCAGACGCACCAGGACGCCACGAGCTGCCGCGCGCTCGAGCGCCTCGGCCACCGCCAGGGCGCTGCCGGCGAACTCGAAAATGTAGGTTTCCAGGTGGATCACCCGGCGGGCGGCGTCCATGGCCTCGACCAGCGCCGGAAACAGCTCGTCCCCGCCCTGCAGCAACAGCAGCTGGTGGCCATCGCCGCCGCGGGTCGCCGCCCGTCCCGCCTTGTCCGGATCGGGCAGCGCCTGCATCAGAGGCCCAGCTCGGCAATGAGGGGCAGGTGGTCGGACATGCGCGACCAGGCCCGGCCATGGGGCACCTGGGCAGACACCAGGCGCAGGCCGCGTGCATAGATGCGGTCCAGGTGCAGCAGGGGCAGGCGGGCGGGAAAGGTGGGCAGGCGTATCCCTTCGAAGGTGTGCAGGTCCAGCGCCGCCATGGGCCGCAGCAGCTGCGCGCCCCAGTCGTTGAAGTCCCCGGCGACCACCAGCGGAGCACCGGCCGGCACAGTCTGTTCGATGAACTGGCCCAGACGCTGGACCTGCCGCTCCCGGCTGGCATGGATCAGCCCCAGATGCACCACGATCACATGCAGCGACTGCCCCTCGACCAGCAGCTCTGCATGCAGGAGTCCGCGCTGCTCGAACCGGTGGTCGGACACATCGGAATGGCCACTGGTCATGACCGGCCAGCGCGAGAGCAGCGCGTTGCCGTGCTCACCATGGCGGGTGACGGCATTGGTCCGGTAGACGGCCTCGTAGCCCTCGGGCGAGAGGTAACCGGCCTGGTCCAGCTCGGGCCAGCGTGTGAACAGCCGCTCCATCTTGCGGTTGTGGCGGCGAACCTCCTGCAGGCAGACGATGTCGGCGTCGAACTGCTCGACCGCGTGCACCAGGTTGTGTATCTCCAGCCGGCGTGCCGGCCCCAGGCCCTGCACGCCCTTGTGGATGTTGTACGTGGCCACTCGGAGCGTCGTCATCTTTCTATGATCCCAGAAACGGCGCACCGCTGCATGCCTGGCACTGCGCCTACCGTGCCGGCCCGCTCTCCCGGGATGCCAGGCGGGGCAGCCACCCGATGGCCTCGGCGTTGGAAGGCGAGAAACA
>SBFS01000194.1 GCA_006227825.1 Burkholderiales bacterium
GCGTGTGTCGGCATCGAACCCGCGCTGGAGCACCATGCGGCACGCATCGCTGGTGGCGTCTTCACGCCCAGCGAGTGTGCGGTCGACTGTGCCGCCCTGTGCCAGGGCCTGCACCGCCGGCTGACCGCCAGGGGCGTGCAGTTCCGGCTGGGTGAGTCCGTGCAGGGATGGCTGCAGGCCGGCGGGCGCGTGCGGGCGGTGCGCCTGGCCAGCGGGGAGCTGGAAGGCGATGCGTTCGTGCTGGCCGCGGGCACCGGGTCCGTGCGCCTGGCGCGCCAGCTCGGTGTGAGGCTGCCCGTGTATCCGCTCAAGGGCTACAGCATCACGGTGCCGGTGCAGGGTCGGGGGACCGGGGTGGCGCCGAGGGTCAGCATCACAGATCTCGCGCGCAAGGTCGTGTTCGCCCGTCTGGGCCAGCGGCTGCGGGTGGCGGGCATGGCCGAGCTGGTGGGTGAAGACCGGCAGGTCGTCGGCGCCCGGATCGAATCGCTCAAGGCCACGACGCGCGCTGTCTTTCCGGGTCTCCCGCTGGACGGACCGCTGCAGGCCTGGGCCGGCCTGCGGCCGGCGACCCCGCGCGGCCTGCCCCTGACCGGGCGAGCTCCTGGGCTGCCGGAAAATGTCTGGCTCAACACCGGGCACGGTGCACTGGGCCTGACGCTGTCGATGGGCAGCGCCGAGCGGATCAGGCTGATGCTCAGCCGGCCGGCTTCAGGCCGACCGGACCGATGTCTTCCAGCGCCTGCTGCATGCAGCGCGTGAAGAAACGGACCGTCTGGGAACCCGGGCGCTGGGCGGGTCGCAGCGCCTGCACCGGCACCTCGATCGGTGGCGACAGGCGCAGCACATCGACCCGGCGCCGGTCGGCCGAGGCGGCGGTGCACGACTCCACCATCGCCACCCCGATCCCGTGCTGAGCCAGGGCCAGCGCCACATGGTAGGTCTGGACGGTGGCCACCACATGGAGCGCGGCGCCGCTGTCACGCAGGGTGTGGGACAGCAACACCCCCAGGGGATCCTGCGGATCGAGTGCCACGACAGGCAGGCCGGCCAGATCGTGCAGGCCCAGCTGGCCCGAACGCACCAGCCGCGCTGGCAGCATGCCGCGCGGCGCGACGCAGACCACAGAACGGCTGCCCAGCGACTCGAGCGTGAGTGAGGGATGGGGCGGCACACTGAAGACGTAGCCGATGTCGGCCTCCTGCAACGCCAGCGCGGAGACGATCTGGGGCGAATGCAGTGCCTGGTGATGGACGACCACCGCCGGATGCTTCTGGCGGAAAAGGCGCATGGCGCGGGGCATGACCTCGTAGCTCAGGGCCAGCACGGTCAGGACCTGCAGCTCATGCTGGCTGCGGCCCGCACGCAGGTTGGAGGACAGCCGTTGCACCTCGTCGAGTTGCTGGAACAGGCGTTCGACGTGGGGGTAGAGCGTCTGCGCCTCCAGCGTCGGCCGCAGCCGGCCGCCCACCCGCTGGAAGAGAGGAAACCCCAGCTGCAGCTCGGCATGCTGCAGGGTCCGGCTGACGGCCGGCTGGGTGACGTTGATCATGCGCGCGGCAGCACTCACGCTGCCGGTGAGCATGACGGCGTTGAAGACCTCGATATGACGCAGGCGCATGCCCTATTGTCCACCGCCCCCCAGCCTGAGTGACTAGCGCCTGACACGAAACCAGGCGGCGTACATGGCCGGCAGGGCCAGCAGCGTGAGCACGGTCGCCACGACCAGGCCGCCCATGATGGCCACAGCCATCGGCCCCCAGAAGACACTGCGCGAGAGCGGGATCATGGCCAGCACCGCCGCCGCGGCCGTCAGCACGATGGGCCTCATGCGCCGGACGGTCGAGTCGACGATGGCATCCCAGGCCGGCACACCGCGCGCCCGGTCCTGCTCGATCTGGTCGATCAGGATCACCGAGTTGCGCTGCACCATGCCCATCAGCGCGATCACCCCGAGCAGGGCGACGAAACCGAACGGGCGGTCCAGCAGCAACAGGGCGGCGGCCACGCCGGCCATGCCCAGGGGTCCGGTGACGAACACCAGCAGCGCACGGCTGAAACTCTGCAGCTGGAGCATGAGCAGGGTGAAGACGATGAAGAGCATCAGCGGCACGCCCGCGGCGATCGAGGAGGAGCCCTTGCTGCTCTCCTGGACCGCGCCGGCCACCTCGATCCGGTAGCCCGACAGGCCGCGCTGGCGCCAGCCGTCCTCGATCTGCCGCAACGAGGGCAGCAGCTGTGCCGTGACGGTGGCACCCTGCAGCCCTTCGGCGGTGTCGCTCTGCACCGTGATGGCGTAGCTGCGGTTTTCGCGCCACATCACGCCGGGCTCCCAGTCGAACACCGGGCGGGCCACCTGCAGCAAGGGTACGCTGCGCCCCGATGCGGTGGGCACATAGGCCTGCGCCAGGTCGGTGATGGTGTCGCGCTCGTCCAGCGGCTGCCTCAGCACGATGTCGATCAGCCGGTCCCCGTCGCGGTACTGGCCGACGGTCGTCCCGGAGAGCAGGGTGTGCGAGGCGCGCGCGATCGACTGGCTCGAGACCCCCAGCGCCCTGGCCTTGGCCTGATCGACTTCCAGGCGCATCACCTTGACCGACTCGTTCCAGTTGTCGTTGACACCGAGGGCGTTCGGATTGCGCCGCATTACGTCCTTGACTTCGTCGGCCAGCCCCCGCAGGACGGCCGGATCCGGACCCGCGACCCGAAACTGCACAGGGTACGGCACCGGCGGTCCGTTCGGCAGCAGCTTGACGCGCCCGCGCACTTCGGGAAACTCGGCCGCCAGCACCTGCGGCAGGGCCTTGCGCAGGCGCTCCCTCTCCCTCAGGTCGCCCGGCAGGACGATCAGCTGGGCCACGTTGCTCTGCGGGAAGATCTGGTCCAGCGGCAGGTAGAAGCGCGGAACCCCGCTGCCAACCCAGGTGCTGACCGACCGGATGCCCGGTTCCTGCGCCAGTCTCTGCTCCAGGCGCCGGGTGACCTCGTCGGTTGCGGTGATGCTGCTGCCCTCGGGCAGCCAGACATCGACCAGGATCTCCGGGCGGCTGGAGTCGGGGAAGAACTGCTGCTGCACCTGCCCCATGCCGGCCAGGCCGAGCACAAAGGTCAGCACGGTGGCGCCGATGGTGATCCAGCGGTGCTGCACGCACCAGTCCACGGTGGCCCGGAAGCGGTCGTAGAAGGGCCCGTCGAAGACCTCCTGGATCTGGCCCACATGCGGCTTGACCTTGAGCAGCTTCACGCCGAGATAGGGCACGAAGATCACGGCCACGAACCAGGAAATCACCAGCGCCGCTGCCGTGACGCCAAAGATGGCGAAGGTGTATTCGCCCACGGCGGACCTGGCCAGCCCGATGGGCAGGAAACCGGCGGCCGTGATGAGGGTGCCGGTCAGCATGGGCATGGCGGTGACCTCCCAGGTGAAGGTGGCCGCCCGCATCATGGTGTGCCCCTCCTCCAGCTTGCGCACCATCATCTCGACCGCGATGATGGCGTCATCGACCAGCAGGCCCAGGGCGATGATCAGCGAGCCCAGCGAGATCTTGTGCAGTCCGATTCCCCAGTACTGCATGACCAGGAAGGTGACCGCCAGCACGAGCGGAATGGTGATGAGCACCACCAGCCCCGGGCGCATGTCCAGCGTGTAGCGGCGAAGGCCCGTGCCTCCCTCCCGGCGGTGCAGGCCAAGGGCCACGAAACTGACCGCCAGCACGATCACCACCGCTTCGACCAGCACCTTGATGAATTCGTTGACCGAGGTGGTCACCGCGCGCGGCTGGTCCTGCACCTGGACCAGCCGCATGCCCGCCGGCAGCTCGGCGTCGATGGCGGCCACGGCCACATCCAGCGCCCTTCCCAGGGCGATGATGTCGCCGCCGCTGGCCATGGAGATTCCCAGCGCGATGCTCTCCTGCCGGTCGTGCCGCACCAATATGCGGGGCGGATCGAGGTAGCCCAGGCGCACGTCGGCAATGTCCCCCAGCCGGATCTGCGCGCCGTCGGGCGCGCGAATCGGCATGGCACGCAGCTCCTCCACCGAGTTGAACGGCCCTTCGACCCGCACCTGCAGCACGTCCAGCGGGGTCTGCAGGCTCCCCGCGGACTCGACGGCATTTTGCTGGCCCAGGCTGGCCAGCACCTGGTTCATGTCCAGGCCCAGGACCGCCAGCCTGCGCTGCGACAGTTCGATGTAGAGCTTCTCCGGCTGGACACCGAAGAGTTCGACCTTGCTGACATCCGGGACACGCAGCAGGCGCTGCCTGACCTCGTCGGCCACCTCCCGCTTCTCCGCCGGGGTGTAGCCCTCGCCCTGCAGCGCGTAGATGACCCCGAAAACGTCGCCGAACTCGTCGTTGAAGAAGGGGCCGACCACGCCCTGGGGCAGGGTGCCCCGCATGTCGCCGATCTTCTTGCGCACCGTGTACCAGATCTGCGGCACTTCGTCCGGTGGCGAGCTGTCGCGCAGCTGGAAGATGACGAGCGCCTCCCCGGGCTTGGCGTAGCTGCGGATGATGTCCGCGTACGGGACCTCCTGCAGCGTTCTCTCGATCCGGTCGGACACCTGCTCGGCCACCTGCTGCGCGGTGGCGCCTGGCCAGTAGGCCTGCACCACCATGGCGCGGAAGGTGAACGGCGGGTCCTCGTCCTGTCCGAGCTGGAAATAGGCGCTGATGCCCAGCAGCATCAGCACGATCATGAGATAGCGCGTGAGGGCCTGGTGTTCCAGTGCCCAGCGCGACAGGTTCCAGCGGGTGATCCAGGTCTCGCCGGCTTCGCCCGGGACGGGTTCGTGCTGCATGGACGTCCTCACTCGATGTCGCGGCCGGCGAATCGTGTGACCCGCTGGCCCTCCGAGAGGACATGCACGCCGGCGGCCACCACCTGCTGCCCGGGTTCAAGACCCGCCACCACCACCTCGTTGCCATCGGCCGTGATGACCTGCACGGGCCGGGTGAGCACCGTCTGCGATGCCGCATCGAACACCCAGACGGCCGTGGTCTCGCCACTTCGACGCAGCGCGCTCGAGGGCAGACGGATGCCCTGCGCCAGGTGCCCCTGCCCGGACACGGTCGACGCGATCCGTGCGTAGGCGGTGGCCCCCAGCGGCGCATCGGCGCCACCCTCCATGGAGAGCTTGACCAGGAAGGTCCGGGTGGTCCGGTCAGCGCTGCCGGCCACTTCGCGCACCCGGGCGGGCCAGGGCCCGTCCGCCGCGGCCGCCACGCCGGACCACAGCCGCACCTCGGCGGCCATGCCCGGCCTGACCATCGCGACACGGTCCTCGGGCACCGATATCCAGACCTCGCGGGCGCCGGCGTGGGCCAGGCGCAGCACCGGCGCCCCGGCGGCGATGACCTGCCCGACCTCGGCATTCACGGCGGTCACCAGACCGTCGGCATCGGCCACCAGCCGGGTGTAGTCCGCCTGGTTGCCCTGCACTGCGAGCTGGGCACGGGCCTGGCGCAGGGTCGCCTCGGCGGCGTCCAGGCTGGCCTGCCGGCGCTCGATCTCGGCATCGCTGACGAAGCCCTGCCGCCGCAGGTCCTGGAAGCGGCGCAACTCGGCGGCCACCAGGTCGCGCTGCGTGGCGGCCGCCTGCACCTGCGCCTGCACCGCCTCTGCCGCCAGGGCGTAGTCCCGGGGGTCCAGGCGGGCCAGCAACTGGCCCCGGCGCACGCTCTGACCGGGTTCGACGAGGCGCTCGACCAGTTGGCCGCCGACCCGGAAGCCCGGCTGCGACTCGACCCTGGCCCGGACCTCGCCGGCATACTCGCTGGCCCCGCTGAGGACCGCCGGCTGCACGGTCAGCAGCTTGACGGCCCGGACAGGCTCCGGCGGCGGCTCGGGCCGGCTGCACGCGGCCAGCAGGCAACCGGCCGTCACGATGAGGACAAAATGCGGTGTTTTCATCTGGAAATTGTGTGACAGGCGTGGGGCTGCGTGCCTGAGAGCCTTCCTTGACACGCAGAGGCCGGACCGAACAGGGCATATTAATGACTGACCGGTTAGTAAAATTGTAAAAGACCTGCGATCAACCCCATGACATCCACGCCCACCCATCCAACGGCCACCGGCTCCGCAGGCCTGGCGGGTGGCGTGGCGCACTACGAGAACTTCCCGGTGGCCTCCTGGCTGTGCCCGGCCCGCCTGCGGGCGCCGGTGGCGGCCATCTACCACTTCGCCCGCACCGCCGACGACCTGGCCGACGAAGGGGACGTGCCCGCGCCACAGCGGCTGCAGGCGCTGGCCAGTTACCGACGCTGTCTGGAAGCCGCCGCCGCGGGCGAGCCCGTGGCCGCACTGCCCTGGCCCCGGGTGTTCGCTCCCCTGCAGGCCGCGCTGACCCGGCACAACCTGCCCGTCGGCCTGCTGCATGACCTCCTGAGCGCCTTCGAGCAGGACGTGCGGTACACCGCCAGCGGCCACCGCTATGCCAGCCTCGACGAATTGCTCGATTACTGCCGCCTTTCGGCCAACCCGGTCGGACGCCTGCTGCTGCACCTGTACGGGGTGAGCGACGCCCTTTCGATCGGACAGAGCGACCGCATATGCAGCGCCCTGCAGCTGATCAATTTCTGGCAGGACCTGGGGCTCGACCTGGCCCGGCAGCGCCACTACCTGCCCTCGGACCTGCTGGAGCGGCATGGGCTTGTCCAGGAGGATTTCGAGGCAGGCCCGGCCCGCAGCCGGACCGACCTGGACGGCGCACGCGAGGCCGTGGTCGGACTGCTGTGCCGCCACGCCAGGACCCTGATGGAAGAAGGTGCCCCGCTGGCACTGCGCTTGCCCGGGCGGGCCGGCTGGGAATTGCGACTGGTGGTACAAGGTGGCCTGCGGGTTCTCGACCGCCTGGAACAGATCGCCCACCGCAGCTGGCTCGACCGGGTTCGCGTCGGTCGGGCCGATCTTCCCCGGCTCCTGTGGCGCGCGTGGCGCATGTGACCCCCGGTTCGCCCAGCCCCCATTGATCCTCCCGTTCCATCCCATGAAGCCCTTCAGCAACCCGCCCAGCCGTCCCGCCTCACGCGCCCTGCGGCAAACCCTGTGCATGGTCCTGTCGGCCGCTGCCATTGCCTGGACACCGGTGTCTGCCCAGGAAGCCGCGGCCCCGCCGGTCGAGACCGCTTCCCTGCAGGCGAGCCAGGTGTTCCCCGGGCGCGAGGCCGCCGCGCGTGTTCGGGCACGCAATGTCTCCCGCCTTGCGGCCGAGATCGGTGGCACCCTGCAGCAATGGACGGTGGATGTGGGCGCCGGCGTGCGCCGCGGACAGGTGCTGGCGCGCATCGACCCGCGGGACCAGGAGCTGGCCGTGCAGCGCGCGCGCGCCGCCCTCGACGCCAGCGAGGCACGTCTGAGCCTGGCCCGGTCCCAGCTGCAGCGCGCCCGGGAGCTGACCGCCCAGGGCTTTCTCTCCACCGAGGCGCTGGCCCAGCGGGAGACCGAAGTCGCACTCGTGCAGGCCGAGACCGAGGCCAGCCGGGCCCAGTTGGCCACCGTCCGCCGGCAGCTGGACAAGACGGTGCTGCGCGCACCCTACGACGGCGAGGTCCTCGAACGCCACGCCCAGACCGGCGAAGCGGTGACCCCCGGCAGTCTGCTGTACGTGATCGCCGAGCAGGCCGCGGTCGAGATCGACGCCACGATCCATCCCCAGGACGCTGCCGCCCTGTCGCAGGCGCGGCAACTGCGCTTCGAAGCCGAGGGCAGGACACACCCGGTCGGCCTGTTGCGCATCGGCGCGACGGTCAGCGAGCCGGCACGCACCCGGACCGCCCGCCTGTCCTTTGCTGCGGATGGGGACGTGCCGGCGCCAGGCACAGCAGGGACGCTGCGCTGGGAAGACGGAAGGCCCCATCTGCCGCCCGGCATTGTGGTCCGGCGGGAAGGCCGGCTGGGCGTCTTCGCGGTCCAGGAGCAGGGTGCGTCAGCGGTTGTCCGCTTCCGCGCCCTGCCCGGCGCCCAGGAAGGGCGTGCCGTCCCGGTCCCTCCCGACTGGCCCAAGACGCTGCTGCTGGTCGTGCGCGGCCAATCCGCCCTGCAGGACGGCCAGACCGTCTCGCCGCAACCGGCCACCCGTTGACCAGGGACGCACGACATGGGCTTCATGCGTTCGCTGCTGACCAACCATCCGCTGGCCAACATCACCTTTGTGGTGGTCATGCTGATCGGCCTGGTGGGCTACCTGTCCATGCCGCGCGAGCAAGACCCGGAGATCAACTTCAACTGGGTCAGCGTGACCACCGTGCTGCCGGGCGCCAGCGCGGAAGAGGTGGAACGCCTGGTGACCAACCCGCTGGAGGACGGCATCAAGGGCGTGGCCGACATCCGCTTCGTGATCTCGAACTCGCGCGAGAACATCTCCAGCATGCTGATCCGCTTCCGCGAGATCGACGAGCGCACCTTCGACAAGCGCATGGCCGACCTTCGCCGGGAGATTCAGAACAAGGCCTCCAGCGAGCTTCCCCGGGAGGCCGAAGACCCGCTGATCCTGGAGATCACCACCAGCAACGGCTTCCCGACCGCCACGCTGATGCTGGTGGGCCAGGCCGACGACGAGAGTCTGCGCCTCAATGCCCGTCGCATCAAGGACGACCTCGAGCGCATGGGCGGCGTGGACCAGGTCTATGCCTCGGGCCTGCGCGACCCCGAGATTCTGGTCAGTCCCGATGCCGCCGCGCTGGCGGCCAGAGGCCTGCTCGCCTCCGACGTCGCCGACACGCTGGCGGCCTGGTGGCGCGACACCAGCGGCGGCACCCTCCAGACCCAGGGCGGCTCCTGGTCGGTCAGCCTCAAGGGCGTGCTCACCGACCCCCAGCAGCTGGCCCTGCTGCCCGTTGCGTCCTCCCTGCGGCCGGGCGCAAGCGCACGCCTGGGCGAGGTGGCTCGCATCGAGCGGGCCAGGGCACCCGCGTCCCAGTACGCGAGCATGGACGGACAGAGCGCGGTTTCTCTGGCGGTGACCAAGAAATCCGGCACCAACACACTGGATCTGGTCGAGCGCCTGAAGGCCTACATCGACCGGCAGAACGAGCTGCTGGGCAACGACGGCCTGCACCTTGAGCTGACCGACGACCAGACCATACCGACCCGGGAGGCCATCGGCGTGATGCAGACCAACGCCCTGTACGGCATCGTCATGGTGCTGGCAGTGTGCTGGGTTTTCCTGGGCTGGCGCATCGGCGTGCTGGTGGCCCTGGGCATCCCGTTCTCTCTGCTGGGCACCTTCGGCCTGCTTTACGCGATGGACTACACGGTGAACGTGTCGGTGCTGCTGGGTGTGGTGATCGCGCTGGGCATGCTGGTGGACTGCGCGGTGGTGGTGGTGGAAGCCATCTACTACCGGATGGCTCGCGGCCAGGCGGTGCTCGAGGCCAGCCTGGGAGCGCTACGGGAAATGTGGAAGCCTGTGGTGGCCTCGGTGGCGACCACCATGGCCGCGTTCCTGCCGCTGATGCTGCTGCCCGGCATCGTCGGCAAGTTCATGTTCGTGATCCCGTTCGTGGTCACGCTGGCCCTGCTGATCTCCCTGATCGAGGCCTTCTGGATGATGCCCGTGCATGTGTCGGTGATCGGGGTGCGCCTGGACCAGCCCTCGCGGGTCCAGCGCTGGCGGGAGCGCTTCACCCGCGGCATCCGGCTGGGCTACGGACAGGTGCTGGCCTACGTGCTGCGCAGACCTGTCCGTTTTGCCCTGCTGGGGATGGCGTCGATGGCGGTGGCCGTGTCGCTGCTCGTCACGGGCATCGTCCGGGTGCAGTTCTTCGCCTTCGATCCGATACGGGCCTTTTATGTGAACGTGGACATGCCCGAGGATGCCTCGCTGGAAGACACGCTGGCCGAAACACGGCGGGTGGAGGCGGCGGTCCGCGAGCGTCTGCAGGGAGTCGGGGAAGGCGCCGAGGCGCGTGCCGTCACCAGCACGGCGGGGCTGAAGTTCACCGAGACCGAGCCGGTGTATGGCGACCTGTACGGCCAGGTGTTTGTCTCGCTCAACCCGCGCACGGACGGCGCCCGCGAGGTGCAGGAGGTCGTCGACGACATGCGCGCCGGGATCGTCGCCCTGCCCGGTCCCGGGCGCAAGAGCTTCACCGTCCTCTCCGGAGGACCTCCGTCGGGCAAGGCCATCAGCGTCAAGGTGCGGGGCGACGACTTCGACCAGATCCAGCGCGCCGCCGAGGACATCAAGCGCATCGTGTCCGGCATTGCCGGCGCCCAGGACGTGCAGGACGACAACCTGCCCGGCCGGCCGCAACTGCAACTGAGGCTGGACCCCCATGCCCTGCGCGAGGCCGGGCTGGGTGCCGGGCAGGTGGCCCGCCTGGTGCGCCTGGCCGTGGACGGCGAGGTGGTTGCCTTTACCCGCGACGAAGGGGACAAGATCGACCTGCGTGTGCGCTCTGCCCAGGCCCTGCGCAGCGGCGAGGACCTGCGCATCGACCCCGGCGCGCTGCTGGACGAGCCGGTCGCGCTGCCCAACGGGCAGGTCACACGCCTGGGCAGCCTGGTCGAGGCCGAGAGCGTGCCCGGACGCGGCTTCATCAGGCACTACAACCTGCGGCGCACGGTGACCGTCGAGGCCAACCTCGACAAGGAGATCACCGACACCAAGGAAGCCAATGACATCATCAAGGCCGAGTGGGAAAAAATCCGCACCCGGCATCCGGGTGTGGACCTCGATTTCTCGGGTGAGCTCGAGGACATCGAGGAAAGCCTTGCTGCGATGCAGACCCTGTTCCTGCTCGGCGTGGGACTGATCTACCTGATCCTGGCCGCCCAGTTCCGCAGCTACTGGCAGCCGATGATGATCCTGGTCACGGTCCCGCTGGCCTTCACCGGTGTGGCCTTCGGGCTGGCCCTCTCGGGCAATCCGCTGTCGCTCTACACGCTGTATGGCGTGATCGCCCTGACCGGCATCGCTGTGAACTCTGCCATCGTCCTCATCGATGCGGCCAACCAGCGGCTGGCGATGGGCATGAGCACCATCCACGCCATCGTCCAGGCCGGCCGGCGCCGGGTCGTGCCGATCCTCATCACCACCACCACCACCATCGGCGGCCTGTTTGCCCTGGCCTTCGGCATCGGTGGCCAGAGCCTGCTGTGGGGCCCCGTGGCCGCGAGCATCGTCTGGGGGCTGGCGTTCTCGACGGTGCTGACCCTCTTCATGGTCCCCCTCCTGTACCAGGTTTTCATGCGAAAAGCCGGTCGGGCCGGCACCCATCCCTGACACCCTCATTACACTCGGGGCACCGTCCCGAGCCATGAACCCCCAAGACTACGCCCAGCAGAAAGCCGCCGCCTCGGGCAGCAGCTTCTATTACGCATTCCTGTTCCTGCCCCCGGAACGTCGCGCGGCGATCACGGCTTTCTACGCCTTCTGCCGCGAGGTGGACGACGTGGTCGACGAGGTGCAGGACGCGGGCGTGGCCCAGACCAAGCTCGCCTGGTGGCGGCAGGAGGTGGCCCAGGCCTTTGCCGGCCGGCCCAGCCACCCGGCCACACAGGCCCTGATCCCGCACTGCGCCACCTACGACATCGAGGCACGGCAACTGCTGGCGGTCATCGACGGCTGCCAGATGGACCTCGACCAGAACCGCTATCTGGACTTTGCCAGCCTGCGGCGTTACTGCCATCTGGTGGCCGGCGTCGTGGGCGAGGTCGCGGCCCGCATCTTCGGCCAGACGCAGGCGGCCACCACCGGATACGCCCACCGCCTGGGCCTGGCCTTCCAGCTGACCAACATCATCCGCGACGTCGGCGAAGATGCGGTGCGCGGCCGCATCTATCTGCCGGTCGACGAACTGCAGCGCTTCGACCTCAAGGCCCATGAATTGCTCAGGCGGGGCCCGGCGCCGGGCGGCGACCCTGCGGACTTCGAGCGTCGCTTCCGGGCGCTGATGGCCTTCCAGTGCGAGCGAGCCCTGCAGACCTACGCCGAGGCCCTGGCCCAGTTGCCCCCGCAGGACCGCCAAGCCCAGAAGCCGGGCCTGATGATGGCCAGCATCTACCGCACCCTGCTGCGCGAGATCGCCGCCGACCCGATGCTGGTACTCACGCGCCGGGTGAGCCTGACTCCACTGCGCAAGTTCTGGCTGGCCTGGAAGGTCCAGGCCCTGGGGCGGCTGTGAGCCACAGCGTGGCGGTGGTCGGCGGCGGATGGGCCGGCATGTCGGCCGCCGTGGCCGCCTCCGGCCCTGGCATCACGCTGACAGTGTTCGAGGCCGCGCGCGAACCCGGTGGCCGTGCCCGCGCCCTGGAGCTGGAGCGCCCCGACGGACAGCGGGCGCTGCTGGACAACGGCCAGCACATCCTGATCGGCGCCTACCGCGAGACGCTGGCCTGCATGAAGCAGGTCGGCGTGCCCCTGTCCCGGGCCCTGCTTGCCCTGCCGCTGGGCATGCCCTTTCCCGACGGCTCGGGTGTGGAGACACCCGAGTGGGCGGCGGGCTGGCCGGCGGCACCGGCGCTGCTGGCGGCCATCGGAGCCGCCAGCGGGTGGCGCTGGAGCGACCGGCTGGCCCTGCTGCGCGCCGGCGCGCGCTGGCACCGGCAACGCTTCACCTGCCCGGCCGGGCAGACGGTGCAGGACGTCTGCGCAGGGTTGACGACCCGTGTCATGGCCGACCTGATCGAACCCCTGTGCGTGTCGGCGCTGAACCTGCGACCCGGACAGGCCAGCGGACAGGTTTTCCTGCGTGTCATGCACGACGCCCTGCTGGGGCCGGGTTTCGGAGCCTGGCGTGCATCGACGCTGCTGCTGCCGCGCGTCGACCTGGGCACCCTGTTTCCCCGGACCGCTGCGCGCTGGCTGCGGGACCGCATGGACGATGCCTTCGACCTGCGGCTGGGATCGCGTGTGCACGCGATCCGGCCGGCCGGATCGCGCTGGCGGCTCACAACCGCGGGCGAGGACACCTGCTTCGACCAGGTCATCTGGGCCACGTCGGCCGGCCCCGCCGCCCGTGCCATGCACGATGCCGTGTTGGCAGCGCAAGCCTCGCCGGACGGCCGCATCACGCAGGCGATCGGCGACTGGGCCGCCAGCTGCGCCCGGCTGCCCTTCACCGCCATCGGCACCGTCTACGCCTGGGCGCCCGGCCTGCGCCTGCCGCGCCCGATGCTGGCCCTGCGCGACGGCCCAGGCGCACCGGCGCAGTTCGCCTTCGACCGCGGGCAGCTGGCCCCGCAGGACCCGGCCATGCAGGGCGTGCTCGCCTTCGTGGCCAGTGCCAGCGAAGGCGATCGGGAGCAGATCGAACGCGACGTGCTGCGCCAGGCCCGGCACCAGCTCGGGCTGGAGAGCCTGCAGCCCCTGCAGACGGTGATCGAGAAGCGTGCCACTTTCGCCTGCCTGCCCGCACTTGAGCGCCCGGCCATCGAGATTGCCCCCGGCCTCTGTGCTGCCGGCGACCATGTCGAGGGCCCCTACCCCGCCACCCTGGAGGCCGCCGTGCGGTCCGGCGTGGCCGCGGGCCGCCTCGTGCGCCAGCGCATCGACGCCACCGCCTGAGTCCGCCAGGGGCTCGCACCGGCGGCGCACCTGTGTGATGATGGCAAGGTGTCCCGCTCAGCCCGGCCCACCCCGGACGCAGGCGCCCGACACCGACGACCCGACACAAGCCGCCCTTCCATGTCCCGTGCCCCGCTCCAGCCCGCGCAGCTGCGGCTGACCATCGAACCCGCATCGCTGCCCTTCGCCGACACCAGCGAGCTGCTGGCCCAGCCCGTGCCCTGGATCGGGCAGCAGCGCGCCGAACAGGCGGCCCGCTTCGGCCTGTCCATGGACCAGGCCGACTACCACCTGTTCGTGCTGGGCGAGGTCGGCAGCGGACGCTCGTCGCTGCTGACCCAGCTCGCCCGCGAGGTGGCGGCCACCCGCCCGGTGCCGCCAGACCTGTGCTACCTGCACAATTTCGACACGCCGGAGCGTCCCCGTGCCCTGCGCATGCCACCCGGCCAGGGGCGCGAACTGCGGCAGCTGATGCAGCAGTTGTGCCGCACCCTCCAGCGCGAGGTGCCCCTGCGCCTGGATGGCGACGACTTCAAGGGCGAGAGCGAACGCATCGAGGGTTCGTACAAGAGCGAGGAATCGCGCGCCTTTGCCGAACTGGAGGCGTTTGCCGAGCAGCGCCGCTTCCGCCTCTACCGGGAAGGCGGCCATCTGGTGTTCACCCTGATCGGCGAGGACGGCAAGGCCATGACCGCCGACGAAGCACGCGCACTGCCGCGCGAGCAGCGCGCCGAGATGGACCAGGCGGAACAGGAGCTTCGGGCCGAGATCGCGCAGTTCCTCGAGAAAACCCGCCCCATGGCGCGGGTGATGCACGAGGCGCTGACCGCCCTCCGGCGCCAGGTGGTCAAGCCCCTGCTCGACCATGAGATGCAGACCATCCGCAGCGGGCTGCGCAAGCAGATCAAGGACACGGTCAAGCTCAACCAGTACCTGGACCAGGTCCAGCACGATGTGCTCGAGCATGTGGAGCTGTTCCTGCCCGAGGAGGGCGGCGAGGGTGAACGGCAGGCGGCCCTGGCCGACCTGCTGTCGCGCTACCAGGTCAATGTGGCGGTGGACAACGCCACCAGGGAAGGCGCACCGGTGATCGTCGAGGACAACCCGGTGGTGCACGCCCTGTTCGGCAGCATCGACTACCAGGCCGAGGAGGACGTGCTGCTGACCGATTTCTCGCGCGTGCGGGCCGGCAGCCTGCTGCGCGCCCATGGCGGCTTCCTGCTGCTGCACCTGCGCGACCTGCTGGCCGACCCGCTGGCCTGGGAGAAGCTGCGCCGCTTCCTGCGCAACGGCCGGGTCGAGATCGAGGAGCCCGGTGCCGCCCAGATGCCGATCCCGGCGGTGTCCCTGCGTCCGCAGGGGGTCGATGTCGATGTGAAGCTGATCCTGATCGGCACCCCCGAGCTCTACTATGCGCTGCAGGAGGAGGACCCCGAGTTTGCCCGCCACTTCCGGGTCAAGGTGGACTTCACCGACAGCTTCACCGCCGATGCGCAGTCGCGCCTGGCAACCGCGGTGTTCGTCGCCCACACCTGCCGCCGGCTGGGCCTGCCCCATTTCTCGGCGGGCGCGGTGGCGGCACTGCTGGAAGAGGCCCATCGCGAGGTCGACGACCAGACGCGCCAGAGCGCGCTGTTTGCGCGCACCGAGGCCCTGGTGATGGAAAGCGCGGCCGCCTGTCACGGCCGACGGGGACGGCTGGTGGAAGCCGCGGACGTGGCCCTTGCCCTCGAAGGCCGGCGCTTCCGTCACGATCACCCGGCCCAGCGCATGCGCGAGAGCATCCTGCTGGGAGACCGCCTCATCGACCTGCGCGGATCGCGCGTCGGCCAGGTCAACGGCCTGACCCAGGTCGACATGGGCGACTGGCGATTCGGCCTGCCCGTGCGGGTGAGCGCAAGGACCCACGCCGGTCATGGCGGCCTGGTGGCCATCGAACGCGAGGTGGCCCTGTCGGGACCGATCCATGACAAGGGCGTCCTCATCCTGCAGGGCCTGCTTGGCGCCCTGTTCGCCCACGTGGCACCGTTGGCCCTGAGCGCCTCCATCGTGTTCGAACAGGAGTACCAGGGCATCGAGGGCGACTCGGCTTCCCTGGCCGAGCTGCTGGCCCTGCTCTCCTCCCTGGCGGATCTCCCGCTGCGCCAGGACATCGCCGTGACGGGCGCGCTCAACCAGCACGGCGAAATCATGCCCGTCGGCGGGATCAACGAGAAGATCGAGGGCTGGTTCGCCGTCTGTGAAGCCGCCGGCCTGGACGGCACGCAGGGTGTTCTCATACCCGAGCGCAACACCCGCCACCTGATGCTCGGCAAGCGGGTGGTGGCGGCGGTCGAGGAAGGACTCTTCCACGTCCACACGGCACGGGAACTGGGCGATGCCCTGGTCCTTCTCGGCGGGATGCCGGCGGGCTGGTCCATCGGGGAAGCCCTGGGACAGGACTTTCCGCCCGAGACGGTGCTGGGCCGTGTCCAGCACACGCTGCGGCGCTACCGGCGCGCCTGCCGCCGGGCCACCCGTCGCTGAACGGCCCACACCCCGGCAGGCGCCCTCGCGCGGAACTTTTGCCGGGCCGGGACCTTCCCACCGGGTTGAGTCCGTTTCAACGCCATCAAGGAGATCACCAGGATGACCCGCACATCCCCCTCACGCCGTTCCCTGTTGTCCCTGGCGCTGGGCAGCGCCCTGCTCGCCACCGCCAGTTTTCCGGTGTGGGCGCAGGGCATGGTCAGCATCAAGGGGAGCACCGTGAACATGCGCTCGGGCCCCAGCACGCAGAACCAGATCCTGTGGGAGCTCAAGCGGGGCTATCCGCTGCGCGTGATTCGCAGGCAGGGCAGCTGGCTGGAGGTGTCGGATTTCGAGAACGACAGCGGCTGGGTGGCCCGCTCCCTGGTGGACAGCACACCCCATCACGTGGTGAAGTCACGCATCGCCAACATCCGGCGCGGTCCCGGCACCCAGCACGCCATTGTCGGCAAGGCCGAGTACGGGGATGTCCTGCGCACCCGGGAGAAGCGCGCCGGCTGGGTGCGGGTCGAGCACACCGCCACCGGCACAACCGGCTGGATTGCGCGCCGGCTGCTCTGGGGCTGGTGATGCCGTCGGCGGCCGACCGCCCGGCCCGGGGCGGTCGGCGAGGCCGGCCCCTCAGTGCGACCAGGCGACCGGGGCGGGCGCGGCAGGGTCCGGAGCCTGCGCCGCGGCGGCTGGCTCATGGGCCGGCACCATGGCCCCGATGATCTCGTCCATCGAGAGCACCCCCAGGTGCCGCCCACGGGCATTGACGACGTTGGCCACCTTGCATCCCTCGGCGTTGAGCAGGCGGGCCGCCTCCTCGATCACCATGCCCGCATCGACCGATGGCCCCTGCACCGGGGAGCCCTCGCCCATCAGCGTCCGGCACCGGATGACCCGGCCCCGGTTCACATCCCGGACGAAGCTGGCGATGTAGTCGTCGGCCGGCCGCAGCACGATCTGCTGCCCCGTGCCCTGCTGCACCACCTCGCCATCGCGCAGGATGGCGATGCGGTCGCCCAGGCGCAGGGCTTCGTCGAGGTCGTGGGTGATGAAGACGATGCTCTTGCCGATCTCCTGCTGCAGGTCCAGCAGCACCGACTGCATGTCGCTGCGGATCAGCGGATCCAGCGCCGAGAAGGCCTCGTCCATCAAAAGAATCGGGGCATCGTTGGCCAGCGCGCGCGCCAGACCCACCCGCTGCTGCATGCCCCCGGAAAGCTGGTTGGGATAATGGTCCGCGTAGCCCTTGAGGCCCACCCGCTCGATCCAGCGCGCCGCCTGCTCGCGGCGCTGCCGGGCTGCCACGCCCTGCACCTGAAGGCCATACTGCACGTTCTCCAGCACCGTGAAGTGCGGGAACAGCGCGAACTTCTGGAACACCATGGCCGTCTGCTCGCGCCGGAACCGCAGCAGTTCGCGGTGGTTCATCTTCACCACGTCGACATCCTGGCCGTCGACCGGCACCAGAACTTCACCGGCGGTCGGATCGATCAGGCGGTTGATGTGGCGGATCAGCGTGCTCTTGCCGGAGCCGGACAGGCCCATCACGACCTGGATGCCGCCGGCCGGCATGTCGATGCTGATGTCCTTGAGCCCCAGCACGTGGCCGTGCCGGTCGCGCAGCTCCTGCTTGCTCACCCCCTGTTGCGCCAGTTCCAGCATGGCCTCGGGCCGGGGCCCGAAGATCTTGTAGAGATGGCGGATGCGAATGCCTGGTGTCGCCTCAGCCATGGGTCACCTCCAGGTGTTTCTGCAGGCGTTTGCCGTAGGCCTGGGAGACGCGGTCGAAGATGATCGCGATGCCGACGATGGCCAGACCGTTGAGCAGTCCCATGGTGAAGTACTGGTTGGTGATGGCCCGCAGCACCGGCTGGCCCAGTCCCTGCACCCCGATCATCGAGGCGATCACCACCATCGACAGCGACAGCATGATGGTCTGGTTGATGCCGCCCATGATGGTCGGCAGGGCCAGCGGGATCTGCACCTGCCGCAGCTTCTGCCAGGCCGACGAGCCGAAGGCATCGGCCGCCTCCAGCAGGTCCTTGTCCACCAGCCGGATGCCGAGGTTGGTGAACCGGATGACCGGCGGTATCGCATAGATCACCACCGCGATCAGGCCCGGCACGCGACCGATGCCCAGCAGCATCACCACCGGAATCAGGTAGACGAAGCTGGGCATGGTCTGCATCACGTCCAGCACCGGGCTGACCACGCGCTGCATGCGGTCGGAGCGGCTCATCCCGATGCCGATCGGCAAGCCCACGGCAATGGCCACCACGGTGCAGACGAAGATCATGGCGATGGTCTTCATCGTGTCTTCCCACATGCCGAACCAGCCGATCAGCATCAGCGTGACGATGGCCCCGGCGACCACCTTCCATGAGCGCGACGCCAGCCAGGCAACCACCGCGATGCCGACCATGACCAGCGGCCAGGGTGACTGGGTCAGAAGCCGCTCGGAGACGATCAGGAAGTCGCGCAAGGGCTCGAACACCTTCTCCAGCGTCTCGCCATGCTCGCGCGTGAACTGGCGGAAGGCGCCGTCGACGCTGCGGCGCAGGGCGCTGAGCTGATCGGCACCCAGCGCCGGAAACTCATCCAGCCAGGACATGGTGTCTCCCGAACGTCAGAGAGAGGCCTTGACCTTCTCGGCCACCTCGGCAGGCACCCACGCCTGCCAGACCTCGGGCTGCGTGCGCAGGAAATGCAGGGCCCCGGTTTCGCCATCGGCCTGGTTGTCGCTCATCCAGGCCAGCAGCCCGTTGACCGTGTCGTTGCCCCAGCTGCGGTTCTGCAGGTAGGTCACCGCGGGACCACCGGCCTTGAGGAAGCGGTCGGTGATCACGGTGAACACCTCCGCGCGCGCCCAGTCGCTCTTGCCCGGGTTGGCACAGTCGCTCCTGGAATTGCAGGTTTCCCAGGCCTCCTTGTCGTGCGGCACGCCGGCATCGAGCTTGACCATCTCGTACTTGCCCAGGATGGAGGTCGGTGCCCAGTAGTAGCCCAGCCAGCCTTCCTTGCGCTCGTAGGCCTTGGCGATCGAACCGTCCAGACCGGCAGCCGAGCCGGTGTCCAGCAGGACGAAACCCTTGTCTGCGGCACCCCAGGCCTTGAAGGCGTTGGCCGTGGTGATCTGGCAGTTCCAGCCCGACGGGCAGTTGTGCACCGCTCCCTTGGTCTTGTCCTCGGCCGACGGGAACAGGTCCGGGCGGCCCAGAGCGTCCTCGATGGTCCTGATCTCGGGGTGGGCCTCGGACACGTACTTCGGAATCCACCAGCCCTCGACGCCGCCATCGCGCAGCGACCGGGCCGCGTAATGCAGTCGCCCTTCCTGGACCGCAGCGTCCAGCGGCTGGCGCACCGCATTGATCCAGGCCTCGGGGGCCACGTCAGGCTGCCCGCGCTCCATCATCGACGTCAGCGTGGGCATGGTGTCGCCGGGCACGATCTCCACCTCGCAGCCATAGCCCCGGCCCAGGATGATCCGGTCGATCTGCGCCAGCACCTCGGCCGACTGCCAGTTCATGCTGGCCACCGAGACCTGGCCGCACGCCTGGGCCTGCGGCTGCGGGGTGGCGGGCGCGGGTGCGGCCTGCTCCTGTTTGCCGCAGGCGGCCAGCAGGGCGGCGCAGGCCAGGACGGACAGGGCGGTCAGGGGAGATCGGGTCATGGGCGGGTTCCTCCGGGTGGGCAGGGTGGAACGGGCACTGCCGTCCACCGCGCGATGCACAAACACATCCCGACGCCTGGAGGAAGACGAACGCTGCTGCAAGGTGGGGGGCACGATGGCCGGACCGCAAGACGCGGAGACCCCGGTAGGACCAGCCGCTCAACCAACAGGACGTTGGGTTGAACTCAGCCCGCAAATATATTCTTTTATCTAATTCGCACGCAAATGCTGCGGTTTTTCATATAACGGGACACCCGGCAGCGACTCACCGCACACCGCCGAGGACCTCCTGCAGCGCGTCCAGGGTGGCGAGCGTGACATGGGGGCGCTGCCGCTCGTGCGGCCAGTCACGTGCCTCGCGGTTGACCCAGGCGGCCTGCATGCCTGCCCCCAGGGCCGCCATGGCGTCCAGATGAGGGTCGTCACCGATGTGCAGCACCGCCGAAGCCGCCACCCCGGCCGCCTCGGCCGCCGCGTGAAAGATCCGCGGATCGGGCTTGCCGACGCCGAATTCCCGGGCGCTGACCGCCGCCCGGAAATGGCCGGCAATGCCGACACGCTGAAGGTCCGCATTCCCGTTGGACAGGGCGACCACCGGAAACCGGGCGCTGAGCCAGGCCAGGGCCGGCAGGGCATCCTCGAACAGGTCCACCCGCTGCCGCTCCGCGAAGAACACCTCGAACGCCGGCCCGGCCAGCGCGGTGTCGTCGCCGGCCTGTTCCAGCAGCAGCCTGATGGTTTCGCGACGAAGGGCGCTCAGGTCGTGCGCCAGATCCGGACGCGCCCGCCCCATGCGCTCGCGTGCGGTCCGCACCACCCCCGGCTCGGCGCACAGGCGGGCAGTGGCCGGCGCGTGCCGGTCCAGCCAGGCCAGCATGGCCGCCTCGGCCCGGGCGATGGTCGGCCAGATCGGCCACAGCGTGTCGTCCAGGTCCAGGGTGATCGCCTGCACACGGGACGGCTCGAAGACCGGACACACCAGGTCAGGGTCATCGTTGAACGGGGGTTTCATGTGTGCGGGAGAATAGCGCATGCCATTCCGATCCGAACCGCCCTTTTCCCATGGCCAGGCTGCCCGCACGGCTGTTGTGCTGTGCAACCTGGGCACGCCCGATGAAGCCACCGCACCGGCGCTGCGCCGCTACCTGTCCGAGTTCCTTGGGGACGGCCGCGTGGTCGAGATACCCAAAGCCATCTGGGCGCTGATCCTGCACGGCATCATCCTGCGCGTGCGACCGGCCAAGTCAGCCGCCAAGTACGCCAGCATCTGGACACCCGAAGGCTCGCCCCTGAAGGTCTGGACCGAAAAACAGGCCACCCTGCTGCGCGGCTACCTGGGCGAGCGCGGCCACCAGGTCACGGTGCGCTATGCCATGCGCTACGGCAATCCGTCCATCCCGGCGGTGCTCGACGA
>SBFS01000041.1 GCA_006227825.1 Burkholderiales bacterium
ACCCGCCAGGACACGCGCCATGCTGATGCCATCCGTCAGACCCCTGGGTGAACTCGAGAACGCCAGCGAGTTCATCGCCCGCCACATCGGCATCAGCGAAGCCGATGAAGCCCACATGCTGTCCGTCATCGGCGAGGCCTCGCGCCGCGCGCTGATCGACTCCATCGTGCCGCGCAGCATCGCGCGCAGCGCCGGCATGCAGTTGCCGCCCGCCACCACCGAAGCCGGGGCGCTGGCCGAACTCAAGGCCATTGCCTCGAAGAACAAGGTCTTCAGGAGTTTCATCGGCCAGGGCTACTACGGCACCCACACGCCGGGCGTGATCCTGCGCAACATCCTCGAGAACCCGGCCTGGTACACCGCCTACACGCCCTACCAGGCCGAGATCTCGCAGGGCCGCATGGAGGCGCTGGTCAACTTCCAGACCATGGTGACCGACCTGACCGGCATGGCGATCGCCAACGCGTCCATGCTGGACGAAGCCACCGCCGCGGCCGAGGCCATGACGCTGGCCAGGCGTTCGGTGAAAGCCAGGGGCAACACCATCGTGGTGGGCGGCGACTGCCACCCGCAGACCATCGAGGTGATCCAGACCCGGGCCAGGCCACTGGGCCTGACCGTGAAGCTGGCGAATTCGGCGGCGCAATGGACCGCGGCGCTCGAGGGTGACGACTACTTCGCCGTGCTGGCGCAGTACCCGTCCACCAGCGGTCGCATCGACGACCTGCGCGCCGACGTGCAGGCCGTGCACGGCAAACAGGCGGCCTTCATCGTCGCGGCCGACCTGCTGGCCCTGACCCTGCTGGTGCCGCCGGGCGAGTTCGACGCCGACATCGTGGTCGGCACCACCCAGCGTTTCGGCATGCCCATGGGGGCGGGCGGCCCGCACGCCGCCTACATGGCCTGCCGCGACGAGTACAAGCGCTCGCTGCCCGGTCGCCTGGTCGGCGTGAGCGTGGACACGCACGGCAACCCGGCCTACCGCCTGGCGCTGCAGACGCGCGAACAGCACATCAGGCGCGAGAAGGCCACCTCCAACATCTGTACCGCACAGGTGCTGCCGGCCGTGGTGGCCAGCATGTACGCCGTCTACCACGGCCCGCAGGGCCTCAGGCGCATCGCCCGGCGCGTGGCCAGCTACACCGCCGTGCTGGCCGCAGGGCTGCAGCAGCTGGGCCACACGCTGACCAGCGATTCCGCTTTCGACACGCTGACGGTGAAGGCTGCCGATGCCGCCGAGGCGAAGGCCATCGTCGCCAAGGCCCTGTCCCAGGGCGCCAACCTGCGCCTGTCCTGGGACCACTGCGTCAGCATGTCGCTGGACGAGACCACCACGCGCGAGGACATCACCCTGCTGTGGTCGGCGTTCGCCAAGGACGGGCAGGCGCTGCCCTCCTTCGACGCCTTCGAGAAGGGCATCGAGCCGCTGATCCCGGCCGAGCTGCGACGCACCAGCCCGTTCATGACGCACCCGGTGTTCGAGAGCCACCACAGCGAAACGGGCATGCTGCGCTACATCCGCAGCCTGTCGGACAAGGACCTGGCGCTGGACCGCAGCATGATCCCGCTGGGCTCGTGCACCATGAAGCTCAACGCCACCAGCGAGATGATCCCCATCACCTGGCCGGAGTTTGCGGGCGTGCATCCCTTCGCACCGGCCGACCAGCTGCAGGGCTACCGGGAGCTCGACGAACAGCTGCGCGCCTGGCTCTGCCAGGCCACGGGTTACGCCGGCATCAGCCTGCAGCCCAACGCCGGCTCGCAGGGCGAGTACGCCGGCCTGCTGGCCATCCAGGCCTGGCACGCCTCGCGCGGCCAGAGCCACCGCAACATCTGCCTGATCCCCTCGTCGGCGCACGGCACCAACCCGGCCAGCGCCCAGATGGTGGGCATGCAGGTGGTGGTGACCAAATGCGACGAAAACGGCAACGTCGACATGGCCGACCTCAAGGCGAAATGTGAGCAATACAGCTCGCAGCTGGCGGCGGTGATGATCACCTACCCCAGCACGCACGGCGTGTTCGAGACCACGGTCAAGGAACTGTGTGCCCTGGTCCACCAGCATGGCGGCCGGGTGTACGTGGACGGCGCGAACATGAACGCCCTGGTCGGCGTGGCCGCGCCGGGCGAGTTCGGCGGCGACGTGAGCCACCTGAACCTGCACAAGACCTTCTGCATACCGCACGGCGGCGGCGGCCCGGGCGTCGGCCCGGTCTGCGTGGTCGAGGACCTGGTGCCTTTCCTCCCGGGTCATGCGACCGCGGGCCTTCCCGGCGGCGTCGGCGCCGTCAGTGCGGCCCCCCTCGGGAATGCGGCGGTGCTGCCCATCAGCTGGATGTACATCCGCATGATGGGCGCCGACGGCCTCAAGCACGCGACCGAAGCTGCCATCCTGTCGGCCAACTACATCAGCAAGCGGCTGGCCGACCATTACCCCACGCTCTACGCCTCGGCCAACGGCCATGTGGCGCACGAGTGCATCCTGGACCTGCGGGGCTTCAAGGACACCAGCGGCGTCATGGCCGAAGACGTGGCCAAGCGCCTGATGGATTACGGCTTCCACGCGCCCACGCTGAGCTTCCCGGTGGCCAACACGCTGATGGTCGAGCCCACCGAGAGCGAGACGCTGGAGGAACTGGACCGCTTCATCGACGCGATGATCGCCATCCGTGAGGAAATCCGCCGCGTGGAAAAGGGTGAGTGGCCGCAGGACGACAACCCGCTGAAGAACGCACCGCACACGGCGGCCAGCGTGCTCAAGGGCGAATGGACCCACCCGTATTCCCGTGAAGTGGCGGTGGCCGCCCAGGGGGTCGCGCTCAACACGAAGTACTGGCCGTCGGTGGGCCGCGTGGACAATGTCTATGGCGACCGCAACCTGTTCTGCAGCTGCGTGCCGGTGAGCGAACTGGCCGACTGACCGCGTCAGTGTCTAGACCAAGGGCGCCGCTGGCGCCCTTTTTCATTCCACGGTGCAGGCACCGAAACCGGCCACCCAGTTTGGCAGCTGTTCGCGCAGGATGCGCAGCGCCGG
>SBFS01000306.1 GCA_006227825.1 Burkholderiales bacterium
CTGGCCACCGAGAAGATCTTGATGATCTTGTTCTGGTTGATGTTGATGAAGCCGACGGTGGCGTCCATCAGGAAGTTGATCTTGTCGAACAGGAAGGCGGTGTGTCCGTCCAGCGAGTCCAGGTCCCGCATGATCTGCCGCGCATCCTCGAACTGCTCGGCGCTCAGCAGCCGGCTGCGCATCATGAAGCTGACCGCGCGGCGGGTGTCCATCACGTTGCGGCGGATGCGGCCGGACATGTCCTCGTGCCGGGCGATGGCGCTCAGCGCCTCGCCGAGCGTGCTGTCCGCGGCGTCGCTGGACAGCACCTTGTGGCTGACCTGTTCCAGCTCGTCGTAGATGTCCTCGAGGGTGTCGGCGCAGTACTCGGCGTCGGCATCGAACAGCATCAGCAGCACGTCCTTGGCGTCCTCGATGAGGCCCGGCATGCGGCGCGCGCGCATGCGCAGCAGGCGGAACACCGGCACGTCCTCGTCGTGGATGGAGAACAGGACGCCCCTGCTCTTGAGGGTGTCGTTGTGCTCGTTCAGGATGAAGGCCACCCGCACCGCACGCGGATCTTCCGGGTCGTCGATGAGGAAGTCCGAGCGCACGTGCAGCTCGCCGTTGTCTTCCTCGAAGAAACGGGCCGACTCCTCGATGTCGTCGTCCATCGCATCGTCCGGGATGGACAGGCCGAAGTGCTGCTTGACCCAGCGCCGCTCCTCGGGCGTGGGCGACTCCAGGTCGACCCAGATCGGCTTGAACCGGGCCAGCTCCTCCAGCGACTCGATCTCTTCCTGGAACAGGCGGCCATTGGCCAGGGTGAAGACGTTGAGCATGACGGCTCCTGCGGGGCGTGCGGTGAACAGGGGGCGCCGGGGCGCCGGTCGGGTCGGAGGCGCTTTCAGCCTGCCCCGCTTCCGTTCACGGCCGCAGGCGCTGCGACCGGATCAGGCGGACGTGGCGAGGGCTGAAAGCACACAACTGGGCGGTGTGCTGTCCATGGGTCGGGTCCTGATGGAAAGGCTTCATTATGGCACCGGCGCGACCGCTTCCCGGGGTTGCGCCTGTGGCTGAAGAAAGGCCATCAGCTCTTCATGTCGCCGCCACGCATCACCTTCGCCCAGTGCCACCAGGGCCTGCACGAAGTCGGGCTCGAACAGCAGGTAGCTGGCCAGGGCGGCGGCGCTGCCGGCGGCGCTGTGCTGGGTGTCCAGCGCGCCCAGGCCGACCAGGGTGTGCCGCGTGGCCCGGGGCAGTGCGCGGATGTGCTTGCGCGCCAGCTCGTCCAGCGAGAGGCTGGGCTGGATGGCCAGCACGTCCACCGGCCGGTAGGGCAGGGCGGCCGCCAGCTCGGGGGGCAGGCTGGAGAGGGTCTGGCTCACCCGCTGCGTCTGTTCCACATCGGACTGCAGCGTGTCGTGGAACACGCTGGCCATGGCGTGCCCTGCGATGGTGCCGGCGGTCGGTTCGTCACCGGTATCGCTGCCCACCAGGCCCGACCGCTGGGGCTGGCCGACGCCGATCACCAGGATGCGCCGGGCGCCGAAGTGGATGGCCGGCGACAGGGGGGTGAGCTGGCGCATCGAGCCATCGCCGAAATGGGCCTTGCGGCCCTCCACCCACAGCGACACGGCGGGAAACAGGAACGGGATGGCGCTGGAGGCCATCAGGTGCTCGATGGTGACCGGCTGGAAGCTGGCGCGCCGCCCCGGCCGGTGCCAGGGCTGGGCCGGATGGTCTTCGCGCGTCTGGCAGAAGGTCCAGTGTTCACCGGTCGTGTAGCTCGAGGCGGTCACGCCCAGCACGTCGATCTGCCGGGACTTGAGGGCGCGTTCGAGCCCCTGCAGGTCGATCGTGCGGTGCAGGGTGTCCACCAGGGGCATGGTGTCGAGCAGCGCGCGATGGCGCCTGACCTGGCGGGCCAGGGTCCAGCCGGCCAGCAGCCGGTTCGCCCGGACCCAGGGCGGCGCATCCAGCCGGTACACCTGCCCGGAGCGCAACTCGCTCCAGAAGGCGGCCAGTGCCGGCAGGGCCTGCAGCCCGTCGCCGCTGCGCCCCGCCAGGAAGGCGGCGTTCAGGGCACCGGCCGAGGTGCCGAACAGCCAGCGGAACGGGAAGGCCGCCGGGCTGACGCCCGCCTGGCGTGCCACCATGGTCGCGACGGCCTTGAGCACCCCCGCCTGGTAGGCCGTGCGGGCACCACCGCCCATCAGCACCAGGGCACAACCGGCCTGGCCGGCGCCGGGCACCCGGTCGCGGATCAGGGTGTGGGAAATCAGGGTATCGAGGGACACCGGGCGTCAGCGGGGCTGGATGGTCGCTGTCATGGTTGGCAACGGACACGATGGGTCCATCATGACACAGGCGGACCGTTTCGAGCTTTGTTGCGCTGCAGGCTTGCGCCCGGGCGCGTTCATGGGCATAGTGAATGCAGGACATCCCCGCGGCCGCCGGGAAGTCTTCACAGGCCGGCGGCCAGTGTCAACCCGGAGCAAAGGAGGCTCTCCCATGAACCTGACGATCAGCGGTCACCACCTCGAAGTCACGCCCGCCCTGCGCGGCTATGTCACCAGCAAGCTCGAACGCATTTCCCGGCACTTCGACCAGGTCGTCGACATCAAGGTGCTGCTGACAGTCGACAACCTGAAGGAGAAGGACCAGCGCCAGCGTGCCGAGTGCAACATCCACGTCAAGGGCAAGGACCTGTTCGCCGAAAGCGCCCATGCCGACCTGTATGCGGCGGTGGACGAGCTGGCCGACAAGCTGGACCGGCAGGTGTTGCGCTACAAGGACAGGACGCAGGACCACCACCACGAACCGGCCAAGCGCATGATGTGAACCTGGTCACGGACGATCCCCTGGAGGGAGCGTCCATGCTGCAATGCAACAAGCCGCTTGATTTGTCAAGCGGCTTTTTTGTCGCCCATGACTAGTCAAGACAGCTCATCTGGGCATAATTTGCGGTTCACGAGGGCCCCATGAACCGACTTTCTGCCATTTTGCCCGCCGCTCAAGTGCTCGTCAGCGTGGATGCCACAA
>SBFS01000234.1 GCA_006227825.1 Burkholderiales bacterium
AGCGACTGGTCGGCCCCGAGGTGTTCGTTGAACAGCACGCACCATTCGAGGTGCATGATGATGGCCTGCTTGAGGTCGCTCCGGTCCAGCCCTGCCTGCTCGCCTTCCCCGGCGCGGAGCGCAGCGGTCCCTGGCGGCGCGGGCTGGGGGCTCACCCTGTCCTGCACCGGGGTCATCTGCAGGTCGCCGTGTCCGCTGGATGTGGAGTCGGTGGGGCGGCGCCGGTACAGGTGCTGCAGCAGGTTCGGGATGTTCATGGGGCCGCCTTGCTTGTGTCCCGACCGGGGACGGGTGTTTTCCTCCACTGAGCCTGTACCGAAGAATACTGCGCTTGCCGGTCTCTTTTCGACCCGAATGTATCAAAAAATCGGGGGTTGCCGGCTTTTTCGCATGCGTGTGGCTTACAGGCGAGGCCTTGTGTGGCGGGTCACGGACCGCCGATGGCCGCTTTCGGTTCAGCTTGCCGCGAGTTCCCGCAGCAGCACCGCCAGCGCATGCCGCACCGTGGCCTGGCGCACCGCCTGCCGGTCACCGTTGAAGTGGCACCGCTCGGCCAGGATGCCGGACGGGGTAGCCCAGGCCAGCCAGACCGTGCCCACCGGCTTGTCGGGGCTGCCGCCCGAAGGACCGGCCACGCCCGTCACGGCGACCGACCAGTCCACCCCGCTGCGCTGCCGGGCCCCTTCGGCCATGGCCCGGGCAACGGCTTCGCTGACGGCGCCGTGGCGCAGGATCAGCTCCGCCGGAACGCCCAGCAGTTCGGTCTTGGCCCGGTTGGAATAGCTCACCAGGCCCCGCTCGAACCAGTCGCTGGAGCCGCTGACCTCGGTGCATGCGGCGGCGATCAGCCCTCCGGTGCAGCTTTCTGCCGTGGCCATCATCTGTCCGCGCGCACGCAGCCGTGTGCCCAGCTGCCCGACCAGGAGCTCAAGCGGGGTGTCGGTCATGGATTCACCGGTGTCATGGCGGTGGCGGTGCACCGGTGACGGCAGTGCTTCATGCTCAGAACCTCCACAGGGCGATCACCAGCAGCACGCACAGGGCGGCGGCGAAGTCGTCCAGCATGATGCCGAAGCCGCCCCGGGGGCCAAAGCCCTTGAAGCTGCGGTCGGCCCAGGCCATGGGGCCGATCTTGACCGCATCGAACAGGCGAAACAGGCCGAAGGCGACCAGCTGGCCCCAGAAGCCGGTGGGCATGACCAGCCACAGGACCAGCCAGAAGGCCGCGATCTCGTCGATCACGATGTGACCGGAGTCTGCCACCTGCATGCGGCGGGCGGTGTGGGTGCTGGCCCACCATCCGGCCAGCGTGGTGGCCACGATCAGCCATCCCCAGGCGGTGGCATCCAGCAGCGGGTCGAGCAGGAGAAATCCCGCCCAGGCCCAAAGGGTGCCCACCGTGCCGGGCGCCACCCGGGACAGGCCGGAGCCCGCCCCCAGGGCGATGAAGTGCGCCGGGTGGGCGACCAGGAAACGCCAGCCGGGGCGGGTGACCGGTGCCGGGGAGATCGCGCTGTCGGACATGCGGAGATTATCGGTGGCCGCAAGGATGGGGCAGCGGGTGTCAGCCGAAATGGTCGAAACCGGCAAAGCGGCCCGGCAGCACCGTGCCCGCCTCATCGACGATCTGCAGGCCTTCTCCGGGCGTCATCTCCCCGATCCGGGTGACACCTGTCCCGGTGGCGCGTGCCAGCGCCTCGATGCGGGCGCGCTGCCCCGGGGAGGCGGTGAACAGCAGCTCGTAGTCGTCGCCACCGGCCAGCAGGCATTGCCAGCGGTGCTGCGGCGCCAGTCTGGCCAGCGCGGGCGCGACGGGCAGTCGGGACGCCTGCAGGCGGGCACCGCAGCCACTGGCCTCCAGCAGATGCCCCAGATCGCCGACCAGCCCGTCGCTCACGTCGATGGCCGCACGGGCGACACCGGCCAGGGCCTGGCCCAGTGACACGCGGGGTTGCGGGGTTTCCAGGCGCGCCAGCAGGTCGTCCATGTCGCCCGCGGCCGCTTCCCGGGCCCATGGCTCGCCCTGCAGCGCGGCGAGCGCCAGTCGGGCCTCGCCGGTCCGTCCGCTGAGGTAGAGGTCGTCGCCCGCAACGGCCGCGTCCCGGCGCAGGGCCTGGCCCGCGGCCAGTTCGCCGAACACGGTGATGCAGATGTTCAGCGGTCCGCGTGTCGTGTCACCGCCCACCAGGGGACAGCCGTGCCGGTCGGCCAGTGCATGCAGGCCGATGGAAAAACCGGCCAGCCAGCTCTCGTCGACCGCCGGCAGCGCCAGGGCCAGTGTGAAACCCAGCGGTCGGGCGCCCATGGCGGCCAGGTCGCTGAGGTTGACGGCCAGTGCCTTGTGGCCCAGGCGGCGTGCATCGGTGCCTGCCAGGAAGTGGCGACCTTCCACCAGCATGTCGCTGGAGACCGCCAGCAGATGCCCGGGCCGCAGACGCAGCAGGGCGCAGTCGTCGCCGATGCCCAGAGGCACCTGCCTGGCATCGGGCGGCATTGCGCGCCTGAAATGGCGCCGGATCAGGTCGAATTCGCCACCCGGCGCAACGTCCGCGCCGGGCGGAGCCGGGACAGGGTCTGGCGTTTGGCCTTCTCTCATGGCCGGGCGGGGTCGGGCGGGCTGTCGGTCCGGCTCTCGGGCGGCAGGTCGGACTCCATCGGACCGGCCTGTGTCCAGGACTCCTGCCCCATGTCGTGCGCCCTGGCGGCGCGCTCCAGGTAGGCTTCGGCCCAGCGACGGCTTTCCTCGTCCAGCACATCGCGCGTTCCGCCGTGCTGCCAGGCCGCCTCGATGTCGCTGACATCCTCCGGTTCGCCCGCGGTCTCGGTGCGCGGTGGCAGGAAGAAGCTGGCCGGATGGCTGCGCAGGCGCCGGCGCAGGGCCATGTGGATCAGGCCCCGGTTCACCTCACCCACGCCCTGCGCCTTCAGGGCCAGCCGGAAGGCCAGGTAGAAGCTCACCAGCAGGTTGACCGGTCCGATGACCGCGACACCCGCCACGGCCCACCAGAAATCGGCCCGGTGCAGCACATCGGTCCCCAGCGCAGCGGCGGCGGCGGCCAGCTGACCGGCCGCCAGGGTCACGTGCCGGATGTCCAGGCCGAGTCCGAAGAACTGGGCGAATGCGGGCAGCAGGCCCAGCATCATGCCCAGCGAGATGTTGGCCGCCAGGCCCGAGATGTTGTCGCGGAAGAAGCGTGCCCAGCGGGCGGCGCGCTCGCGCCCGAGCCAGCGGGTGAAGCGCGGGTTGTGTCGGATCGCGGAATCCAGGCGGTAGTAGACGAACCAGTTCTCGACCCAGCCGGCAACGATGCTGGAGGCAAAGAGCAGAACGCCCGTGAGGGCCGCGAAAAGGGCGCTCGGGCCCAGCAGGCTGAGGCTGTCGATGACATGTCCGGCCTTGTCCGGGCCGATCATGTGATGGCCCGTGACCAGAGACAGGGCGATGCTGGCCAGCAGCACCACCGGGATCACCAGGCCCACGTTGCCGAAAATGGAGGCGATCTGGGAACGGAAGAGGTGGGCCACCTCGTCGACAAAGCCGCGCACCGCGCCCAGCCGGCGGATGTCCTTGAGCCTGGCTGCCATGGCCGGAGCGGTGACGGCCGGCTGCTTGGTGGCCACCGTGAACTGCAGCAGCTGGATCAGCACGAAGGACACGGCGTAGTTGAGGCCGGCGGCAAAGCCGGCCCAGAAGGCCGACAGCGCCAGGCCGGAGAGGCCGAACTTGATCCAGGTGGTCAGGCCGAGCAGGGCGCCCCCGCCCGCGGCCTTGCCCAGCATCTGACGGTATTCGGCCGCGTTGCGCGTGATGTAGCGCTCCCCGGTCTCGGCGCTGCGTTCGGCCACCTTGGCCGCCGTCAGTCCGGTGCTGTTGGCGATCAGGCTGCGGATGCTGCGGTTGTCCAGCCCCAGCTGGGCCAGATCGGCCAGCAGGGCGGCCGTGGCCCGCTCCGGCTGGTCCGACAGCAGGCAGTCGAGCAGCTGGTGGATGCGCAGGACACGCTCGGACAGCTGGCGCAGCCGGAAGACGATGCCCACGGACACCCCGTGTTCTTCCAGATGGGCATACACCGTCTCGGCCGCGACCTGGCAGACACCCAGCTGGTTCTTGAGCTTCTCGGCCTCGTAGCGCGCCTGTCCGCTGCGGGCACCGTGCCGCAGCGCGCTGCGGCGCAGCGCCTCGGCCTGCACAGGCAGGGCATGAAAGGCCTGCCTTGCCTGCTCCTCGTGGCTCATGCGAACCCGTATCTCGCTGGCGAACCCGGTCGCGCTGACCTGGCCGACCGAGAACACCAGCGCGTCCAGAAGGGCGTTCTGCCAGGGTGTCGGCGGTGGCACCCGCACACCCTCGGTCGGCTGCGCCGTCCCGGCAGGGGGGGCCAGCAGCACCTGGTGCAGCTTCTGCAGCGTCCTTGTGTCCAGCGCCTGCAGCCAGCGCACGTCGAAGCGGCTGGGCAGCAGCAGGCCGAACAGGTCGCTCATGTCGTTGGTCTCGGGCGTGCCCGGCAGCAGCTTGCGCCGCAGGCGGTGGCCCAGCTCGCTGAGAAAGGCGGTGCGCGGCGCAAAGCCGTGATCGGCCAGCAGGGGGGTCACGTCCACCGCCTGGACGAAACGCTCCCACCAGCGGCGCCAGCGCGCCAGCCAGGCGGCGTCTTCCTGAACCGTCTCCAGCAGCTGACGCACATGTCCCACGCTGGCCTGCGGGTCGACCGCTTCGCCCCGGATCCAGCGCAGCACCTCGATGAGCCAGAGGTGGCGCTGGGCCAGCGGCGCATCGGGGTCGAGCGCATCGAGCAGGGTCTTCAGGTCAGGGCGCATGGTGTCAAGGGCTTCTTGCCGGCCCGCAGAGCCACGGACGTCGAGGTGAGGGGCGGCGCGCGGTCGGCGGTCAGTGAAGCAGGCGCGGCACCGGTCCGCCCTCGGCACCGCCGTCCGGCGCCAGGACAAACTCGGCCACGGGAGCCTCGAAGCGCTCGCCGTCCTCGGCGACGCAGAAGAAGCTGCCGCGCATGCTGCCGGTCGGCGTCCGCAGACGGGTGCCGCTCGTGTACTGGAAGGACTCGCCCGGTCGCAGCAGGGGCTGGTGGCCGACCACGCCGAGCCCCTTGACCTCCTCGGTGTGTCCCAGCCCGTCGTCGATGATCCAGTGCCGCGAGATCAGCTGCGCCGTCACCTCGCCGGTGTTGGTGATGGTGATCGTGTAGGCATAGGCAAACACACCCTCATCGGGCGAGGACTGCTCGCCGAGATACTGGGGTTCGACCTCGCAACTGAACCGGTAGCGCGACATGGGCGGGATGTTAACGCGCGGACGGCACGGCCGTCGTGCAGGTTTGCCAACAAGGCTGCGAAAATGCGGGTTTTGCCACCCCGGAAAGACCGCATGCCGCGCCAGTACCGCATCGCTCCCTCCATCCTTTCTGCCGACTTTGCCCGCCTGGGCGAGGAGGTGCGCCAGGTCATCGCCGCCGGCGCCGACTGGATCCACTTCGACGTGATGGACAACCACTATGTCCCGAACCTGACCTTCGGCCCCATGGTCTGCCAGGCGCTCAAGCCGCACGCGAAGAAGCCCGACGGCACACCGGTGCCTGTGGACGTGCACCTGATGATCCAGCCGGTGGATGCGCTGGCCGGCGCCTTCATCGACGCCGGGGCCGACCTGGTGAGCTTCCATCCCGATGCCAGCGCCCACGTGCACCGCAGCGTCCAGGCCATCAAGGCCCGCGGCTGCAAGGCGGGCCTGACCTTCAACCCGGCGCAGCCGCTGGACGTGCTGGACTGGGTGATCGAGGACATCGACCTGATCCTCATCATGAGCGTCAACCCCGGTTTTGGTGGCCAGAGCTTCATCGACTCGGCCCTGCGCAAGATCGAACAGGCCCGAAAGCGCATCGATGCCTGCGGCAGGGACATCCGGCTGGAGGTGGACGGCGGCATCAAGGCCGACAACATCCGGCGCGTGGCCGATGCGGGTGCCGACACATTCGTGGCCGGCAGCGCCATCTTCGGCAAGCCCGACTACAAGGCCGTGATCGACGACATGCGCAGGGCCCTGGCCTGATGCTGCGCGATATCCGGGTCGGGGACTCCACCGGGGCGTCGCGCTGGAGCGTGGCGGCCGTCATCCTCGATCTCGACGGCACCCTGGTCGACACGCTGGGCGACTTCGAGGTTGCGCTCAACCGCATGCTGGCCGAGCTGGCGCTGCCGCCGGTGGACCGCGGCTTCATCGAGCGCACGGTGGGCAAGGGATCGGAGCACCTGATCCGCAGCGTGCTGGCCGAGCAGCTGCGCCGGCTCGATCCGTCTGCGTGCGACAGCCATTGCCCTGCCGCGCAACCCGAGGCCCGCTACGAGCGCGCCTGGCAGTCCTACCAGGCGCACTACCTGGCGATCAACGGCGATTTCGCCGACGTCTATCCCGGAGTGACAGAAGGCCTTCACGCCCTCAAGGCCGCCGGCCTGCCCCTGGCCTGCCTGACGAACAAGCCGCGTGCCTTCGCCACCGGGCTGCTTCGGGCCAAGGGGCTCGACGGCTTCTTCGGGCACGTTTTTGGCGGCGACAGCTTCGAACGCAGGAAGCCCGACCCCCTGCCCCTGCTCAGGACCTGCGAGGCGTTGGGCACGTCGCCGTCGCTCACCCTGATGGTCGGTGATTCGCAGAACGACGCGCGGGCCGCGCGGGCGGCCGGCTGTCCGGTGGCCCTGGTCAGCTACGGCTACAACCATGGGCAGCCGATCCACCAGGTGGACGCCGACGCCCACATGGACCGGCTCGATCAGCTGCGGGTCGTTGCCTGAACCCCCCGGGTCCTCATTTCTGGATGCCCAGCAAGGCGTCCTTGAGCTGCCAGTCGGCCGGCTTCGGTCCCAGCCAGATGCGCATCAGGGCATCGAAGAACTCGGGCTCCCGGAAGGGTTCGCCCTCCACCTTCCCCTTGACCGTCAGAACGGTTCCGGTTCCGGGAATCCAGTCGAGCACGAAGGTCTCGCCTGTCTTGAGCTGCTTGTGGTCGCTGAAGACCTGGCTCATCCGCATCACCCCCGGGATGAGCCGGGAGAACTGGCGGCGGTCCATGTTGTCCTCCATGCCGCGCGCGAAGAGCTTGCCCAGTTCGCCCGAATCGATGTCGCGCAGCATCGTGATGGTCATGCGTTTGGGGCCGGCCTGGCCGAGCACGGCCTCGGTGGTGCCGGCTTTCTGGCCGAGGTAGAGGCCGGCCGTGTAGACCCTGAAGACGGCCTTGTAGCGGATGCCGGCGCCGTTGAGCTGCAGCGGCTGGCCAGCCAGGTTGATCCGGGGCTCCAGCTTGACACCGCCCACATCGACGGTCTGGGCGCCCGCCTGGGCGGCGCCCAGGGCGCACAGGAGCGCCAGCAGGCATTTGCGGATGGACAGCGACGGCAGCAACGACATGGACAACTCCGAAAAAATGGGGACGACCGATCCGCTCCGGCTGTCCCGGGCCAGGCCTGGCCCGGGAAAGCGGTCGGGAGCGCAAGGGCCGGATTCTCCGAAAGTCCGGCCGTTGGTACAAGTCCGTACCAGATGACCGGCTGCCCGCAGGGCTTCTCCGGCGCCCGGCTGGTCGCGCAGGCGACGGGCTTTGCTACACTGCACGCATCATGTTCGCTTCCCGCATCCTTTCTGCCGGTGTCGTGCCTGGCCGCCGTGGCCGGGGAGCCTGGCCCTGGCGCAAGCCAGCGTAACAGGCCATTCCCCCTCAGGTAGGTCCGGGCCGGCCGTGCCGGCGCACACGGATCTCGCTGCAGGCAGCCCGCGCGGTTGCCGACATCTTCCAACCAGGATGCCACCGTGCCGACCGCTGCCACGGTGTGCCGCAGAAGGTCATGACATGATCACCGAACTCGAATTCAAGAGCCTCGCCCAACAGGGCTACAACCGCATCCCGCTGATGGCCGAGGCCTTCGCGGACCTCGAAACCCCGCTCTCGCTCTACCTCAAGCTGGCCCACGGCCGGGGCGATGGCGCCCACAGCTTCCTGCTCGAGTCCGTTGTCGGCGGCGAGCGCTTTGGCCGCTACAGTTTCATCGGCCTGCCCGCTCGCACCCTGCTGCGCGCCAGCGGCTTCGGCGCCGATGCGCGGACCGAAGTGCTCCAGGACGGGGTGGTGGTGGAGACGAACCGCGGCAACCCGCTGGACTTCATTGCCGCCTACCAGCAGCGCTTCAAGGTCGCGCTGCGGCCCGGCCTGCCGCGTTTCTGCGGCGGCCTGGCCGGCTATTTCGGCTACGACGCGGTGCGCTACATCGAGAAGAAGCTGGAGAACAGCTGTCCGCCCGACACCCTCGGCACGCCCGACATCCTGCTGCTCCAGTGCGAGGAGCTGGCGGTCATCGACAACCTGTCCGGCAAGCTGTACCTGATCGTCTACGCCGACCCCGCCCAGCCCGAAGCCTATGCCAGCGCCAAGAAGCGACTGCGCGAGCTCAAGGATGCGCTCAAGTACTCGGTGGCCGCGCCGCGGGTCCTGCCTGGCCAGAGCCACCCGGTTCAACGCAGCTTCGCCAAGTCCGACTACCTGGCCTCGGTCGAGCGCGC
>SBFS01000075.1 GCA_006227825.1 Burkholderiales bacterium
CCGACAGCAGGGCGTTCAGCGTGAAGCTGATGCGTGCGTGCGGCGCGCGCGACGGCGACTGCTCGGGGACCACCCAGGCCAGGCGTTCGTCGGTCACGATGGCGCGCGCGTAGCCCGGAGCTTCTGCGAACAGCGAGGCGGTGTGTCCGTCCTCGCCCATGCCCAGCACCGCCACGTCCAGCGGCCAGGGCAGGTCGGCGATGCGGGCGGTGGCGTCCTGCACCAGGGCGTCGAGCACCTCGGCATTGAACTGCGCGGGCACTTCGCCGAAGAAGGGCAGGAGACGCGCCGCCGCGGCCGGCCCCTGCAGCAGGTGGCGGGCGACCAGCGCGGTGTTGCTGGCCTCGTGGTCGCGCGGCACGACGCGTTCGTCCACCAGCACGACGGTCACCCGTGCCCAGTCCAGCGGCTGCGCGCTCAGGGACTCGAGCATGGGCACCGGCGAGCGGCCGCCCGAGACCGCCAGGCTGGCCCGGCCGCGCGCCGCGATGGCCGTGCGCAGGGCGCCGGCCACATGGGCGGCGATGGCCTCCGGGGTGGCGCCGGGGTGTTCGGCAATGGGTGGTGTCATGCTTCCTCCACCCAGGCACCCCCTTCACGGGCCATCAGCGCCGACGAGGCCGCCGGCCCCCAGGTGCCGGCCGTGTACGGCCGGGGCTTGTCGCCCAGTTGCTGCCAGCCGTTGATGATGGGCTCGACCCAGGCCCAGGCGGCTTCCAGTTCGTCGCGCCGCATGAAATGCGTCAGCCGCCCCTTGATGACGTCGATCAGCAGGCGCTCGTAGGCCTCGGCCCGGCGCTCGGAGAAGGCGGTCTGCAGGTCCAGGTCGAGCTTGACGGGCCGCAGCTTCATGCCGCTGCCAGGCTCCTTGGCCATCATCTGCAGCTGGATGTGTTCCTCGGGCTGCAGGCGGATCATCAGGCGGTTGACCGAGCGGTGCGGCGACTCGCCGAAGACGGTGAAGGGCAGGTCGGCGAACTCGATGACGATCTCGGACTGGCGCGCGGCCATGCGCTTGCCGGTGCGCAGGAAGAACGGCACGTTGGCCCAGCGCCAGTTGTTGATGTGGGCCTTGAGGGCCACGAAGGTCTCGGTGGTGCTGCCGGGCGGGATGTTCTCTTCCTGCAGGTAGCCCACGGCCGCCTCGCCCTGCGAGGCGCCGGCGGTGTACTGGCCGCGCACCGTGTCGCGCGCCACGTCGGCCACCGACATGGGGCGCAGCGAGCGCAGCACCTTGAGCTTCTCGTCGCGCACGGCGTCGGGGTCCAGCGAGACCGGCGGCTCCATGGCCACGATGCACAGCAACTGCAGCAGGTGGTTCTGGATCATGTCGCGCATGGCGCCGGTGCCGTCGTAGAAACCGGCCCGGCTGCCCACGCCCACGCTCTCGGCCACGGTGATCTGCACGCTGCGGATGTGCGGGCTGCGCCACAGCGGCTCGAAGATGCTGTTGCCAAAGCGCAGGACCATGAGGTTCTGCACCGTCTCCTTGCCCAGGTAGTGGTCGATGCGGAAGATCTGGTGCTCCTGGAAGTACCGGCCGACGTCGCGGTTGATCTCCTGCGCCGAGGCCAGGTCGTGGCCCAGGGGCTTTTCCAGGACGATGCGCGAGGCCTCGTCGATCAGGCCCGCGGCATCGAGCCGGGCGCAGATCCCCACGAACAGGCTGGGCGCGGTGGCCAGGTAGTAGACCCGCTCGGCACCGGGCCGCATGCCGGCCTTGAGGTCGGCGTAGTGGACGGCCTCGGTGGCATCGACACGCAGGTAGCTCAGCCGGTTCACGAAGCTGGCCCAGACCTCGTCCCGGTAGGCCTGGGCGCCGATGAACCCGCGCACCTTGTCTTCGATGAAGCGCAGAAACTCCTGGCGGTCCCAGGCCTGGCGGCCCAGGGCGTGGATGTGGGTGTCTTCGGGCAGGTTGCCGTGCAGGTGCGCCATGTAGAGCGCCGGCAGCAGCTTGCGGACAGACAGGTCGCCCGCGCCACCGAAGATGACGAGGTCCAGCGGGGCAGGGTGTGTGGGTTTCACGGGGTCGACGCTCTCGAATCTAACAAAATTACATTCAGTGTCGAAAATATAACGTAATCTGGTTACATCGTGGTTTCATCCGGATGAGCGGGACGCGCTCAGGTCATCACGGTCGGCGTGGCCATGCCCGTGTGCTGCGCGATGTGCGCCAGCTCGGCGGCCAGCCTCACCAGCGGCGCCAGGGCCTGCTGCACCGGCATGTCCTGGCGCGCCGGGTCCGGTTCGTGGCGCTCGAGGTAGACGCGCAGCGTGGCGCCCTCGGTGCCGGTGCCCGAGAGGCGGAAGACCACGCGCGAGGAGTCTTCGAGCACCACGCGGATGCCCTGGCGCTGGCTGACCGAGCCGTCCACCGGGTCCGTGTAGCAGAAGTCGTCGGCCCAGGCGATGCGCTGGCCCGCCACGGTCTGGCCGGCGAGGCTGCCCAGGCGGTCGCGCAGGGCGGCCATCAGCGCGTCGGCGCGCTCGGTCGGTATGCCCTCGTAGTCGTGGCGCGAGTACACGCAGCGGCCGTGCTCGCGCCACAGGCCGCGCACCAGTTCCTCCACCGACTGGCCGGTCACCGCCACCAGATTGAGCCAGAAAAGCACGGCCCACAGGCCGTCCTTCTCGCGCACATGATCGGAGCCTGTGCCGTAGCTCTCTTCCCCGCACAGCGTGACCTGGCCGGCGTCGAGCAGGTTGCCGAAGAACTTCCAGCCGGTGGGCGTCTCGTGGCAGGCGATGCCCAGGGACCGGGCCACCCGGTCGACCGCGGTGGAGGTCGGCATGGACCGTGCCACCCCGGCCAGCCCGCGCCGGTAGCCGGGGACCCGGTGGGCGTGGGCCGCCAGCACCGCCAGGCTGTCGGAGGGCGAGACGACGAAGCCCCGGCCCAGGATCATGTTGCGGTCGGCATCGCCGTCCGATGCGGCGCCCATGTCGGGCGCGTCGGCGGCCATCAGGTGCTCCACCAGGTCTTGCGCGTTCACCGGGTTGGGGTCGGGGTGCAG
>SBFS01000010.1 GCA_006227825.1 Burkholderiales bacterium
GGGGGCGCCTGCCGGGCAGGAGCGGGCTGCAGGACCAAACATGTTCCAATTGCAGGAACGCACAAGCCCAGGACCATGATGTTGCTCGATGCCCAGGAATCCCAGTTGGTGTTGGTGGACTACCAGTCGCGCCTGATGCCTGCCATTCATGAAGGCCCGCAGGTGCTGGCCAATGCCTTGCGTCTGGCCCGCATGGCGCGGCTGCTGCAGGTGCCGGTCTGGGGAACGGAGCAGAACCCGCAGAAGCTGGGGTCCAACGACGCCGCCCTGCGTGAGCTGTGCGAGAAGACGCTGTCGAAGATGCATTTCAGCGCGGTGGCCGACGGGCTTGCCGACTGGCTTCGGCCGCCGGCGCGTCCGGCCGGTGGCAACGCCCGCAGCCTTCCGCGGCATTTGCAGAAGGCAGCGCCGGCCGCCAGTTCGCGTTCCACCCTGGTGGTGGCCGGTTGCGAGGCCCATGTCTGCCTGCTGCAGACCGCCCTCGAACTGCTGGAGCAGGAGTTCGATGTCTGGGTGGTGACGGATGCCTGTGGCTCCCGCACCGAACGCAACCGCGATGCCGCGTTCGATCGCCTGGCGGCGGCGGGAGCCGAGCTGCTGACGACGGAGATGGTGGCCTTCGAGTGGTTGCGGACGGCCGATCATCCCCGGTTCCGCGATGTGCATGCGCTGATCAAGTGAGGTGGTGCGGCGGGGCCGCGATCAGGGGGCGCACTGTCAGCATGCCGCAAGTCTGATATTCATAATTATGAATTCAGATTCGCTGCATCCCGTCGGGACGCGGCACTGGCGCGCTTTTTCCCTCAGGAGACACCCATGAGCCAAGCCACCGGCTATGCCGAGTTTCATCGCCGCTCCATCGAAGACCGCGACGGCTTCTGGCGCGAACAGGCGCAGCTGATCGACTGGCACAAGCCCTTCGACCAGGTCTGCGACTACAGCCGCCCCCCGTTTGCACGCTGGTTCGTCGGTGGCCAGACCAACCTGTGCCACAACGCGGTGGACCGCCATCTGCGGGACCGTGCCGACCAGAACGCGCTGATCTTCGTCTCGACCGAGACCGACACCGAGAAGGCCTACAGCTTCAGGGAACTGCATGCCGAGGTGAACCGCATGGCCGCGGTTCTCAAGGGCCTGGGCGTGACCAAGGGTGACCGGGTCCTGATCTACATGCCGATGATTGCCGAGGCCTGTTTCGCCATGCTGGCCTGTGCGCGCATCGGTGCCATCCACTCGGTGGTGTTCGGGGGCTTCGCAAGCCATTCGCTGGCCAGCCGCATCGACGACGCGAAGCCGGTGGCCATCGTCAGCGCCGATGCCGGCATGCGCGGCGGCAAGGTCGTGCCGTACAAGCACCTGCTGGATGAAGCCGTCAACCTGGCCACCCACAAGCCGGCCCGGGTCCTGATGGTCAACCGCGGCCTGGCCGACCTTGCGCCGGTGGCCGGCCGTGACGTGGACTACGCCGCCGAGCGGTCCAGGGTGATGGATGCGCAGATTCCCTGCGAGTGGGTCGACAGCACCCATCCCAGCTACATCCTCTACACCAGCGGCACCACCGGCAAGCCCAAGGGCGTGCAGCGTGACACCGCGGGTTACGCCGTGGCCCTGGCCGCTTCCATGAAGCACATCTACCTGGGTGAACCGGGCGAGACCTATTTCTCCACCTCCGACATCGGCTGGGTGGTCGGCCACAGCTACATCATCTACGGCCCGCTGATCCGTGGCATGGCCACCATCATGTACGAGGGGCTGCCGATCCGTCCGGATGCCGGCATCTGGTGGAGCCTGGTCGAGAAGTACCGCGTCTCTGTCATGTTCTCCGCGCCGACCGCGGCCCGAGTGCTGAAGAAGCAGGATCCGGCCTATCTCACGAAGTACGACCTCTCCAGCCTCAAGGCGCTGTTCCTGGCGGGCGAACCGCTGGATGAGCCGACCGCCACCTGGATCGCCGGGGCGATCAGCAAACCCATCATCGACAACTACTGGCAGACCGAGACCGGCTGGCCGATCATGGCCATCTGCAACGGCGTCGAGAAGGCGCCCACCAAGTTCGGCTCGCCCGGCAAGGCGGTCTACGGCTACGACGTCCGGCTGATCGACGAGACCACCGGCGAGGAGATCACGGAGCCCGGCCGCAAGGGCGTGATCGCCGTCAACGGTCCGTTGCCTCCCGGCTGCCTGCAGACCGTCTGGGGCGACGACGAGCGCTATGTCAAGACCTACTGGTCCAGCATCCACAACAAGGTCATGTACAGCACGTTCGACTGGGGCATCAAGGATGAGGATGGCTATTTCTTCATCCTGGGACGCACCGATGACGTGATCAACGTGGCCGGGCACCGCCTGGGCACCCGCGAGATCGAGGAGAGCATCTCCAGCCACCCGAATGTCGCCGAGGTGGCCGTGGTCGGGGTCGCCGACCAGCTCAAGGGTCAGGTGGCGGTGGCCTTCGCGGTGCTCAAGGATCCGTCGAAGGCGGCATCCGATGCCGATGCCCTCAGGCTGGAGGGCGAGATCATGAAGGTCGTGGACGACCAGTTGGGTGCCGTGGCGCGTCCGGCGAGGGTGCGGTTCGTGTCCGTGCTGCCCAAGACGCGTTCGGGCAAGCTGCTGCGCCGGGCCATCCAGGCCGTCTGTGAGGGGCGCGATCCGGGCGACCTGACCACGATGGAAGACCCGGCGGCGCTGCAGCAGGTCAAGGATCTGGTGACCGCCCGCTGATGTGCCGCCGCCGGTGGCCCGGGGCGGGATGCCTCGGGCCGATGGCGTCGGGCCGGTCTTGTGCCGGCCTTGTCCGGTGGCGTCGCCTGGAGAATGTAAGTATGATGCATGCTTATATTGGTAAGGCGCAGTCAAGCATGGACAAAATCATCGAGTCCGACGGTACGGTCGACAATGTTCGCGTATTCGAGTTGGCTGCCGAGCTGTTCGGTGTGCTGGCGACTCCCATGCGCCTGCGCATCCTCAGCGCGCTGTGCGACAAGGAGAAGTCGGTATCGCAGCTGCTGCAGGAAATCGACACCACGCAGCCCAACCTGTCACAGCACCTGAATCTGCTCTACCGCGCCGGCCTGCTGGCCAAGCGCAAGGAAGGCACGCAGGTGATCTACCGGGTCCAGAGCGAGAAGGCGGTCAAGCTCTGTCGCACGGTCTGCACCCAGATCGCCATCGAAATGGACGAGCCCACCGGGGTGCCCGCGTCGGAACGCCTGTCTCCCCGGGTGCCGTCCTGATGAGGCTCGTCGGCATCTGGCAGCGAAGCTGCCGCCTGGCCACAGGACTGGTGTCGGTGTTCCTTCTGGCGGCGTGTGCCTCCGGCGGCGTCAACCTGGGGCTTTCGCTGCCCATCGGTCCGCATGTCGGGGTGGGCGTGGTTCTGGGCAGCGATGGCCGGGTGGGGGCTTCCATGGGTGTCGGGGCGGGAGCTGCATCGGTGAGCGTCGGAACCTCGGGGCGTCTGCCACAGGCAACGGACGAACCCGACCCGTCAGCCCCGGTCGCCGCACAGCCGCGCTGAGCGGCGCCAGCCCGCCCAGGGCCGGGCTGTGAACAGGCAGCCAGTCGGCTCCAAGCAACGCTGCCCCCACATTCTTCAACCGCTGGCCACGTTACGGTGGCACAATAGTCGGCTGCAGTCAGGTCCTTCCAGTCACTGTCGCATCCGCCATCCGGTTCAGCCGTGTCGCGGAAGGTTTTCCAACCACCACATGCTTCCTGCAGGGAAGCGGAGGCCAGCGGTTCAATGAGCGAGACAAGCAGCGTCTACGTTGCCTACAAGGGCAACTCGTATCTCTTCGGCGGCAACGCGCCGTATGTCGAAGAGATGTATGAAAAATATCTGGAGAACCCGGGCAGCGTGCCCGAGAACTGGCGCAGCTATTTCGACGCCCTCCAGCATGTTCCTGCCGCCGACGGCAGCGACGCGCGCGATGTCCCGCACATGCCGGTCATCAATGCGTTTGCCGAGCGCGCCAAGCAGGGCGGCACCCGTGTTGTCATCGCTGCCGGAGCCGATTCGGACCTCGGCCGCAAGCGTGTGCAGGTGCAGCAGCTCATCGCGGCCTACCGCAACATCGGTTCCCGCTGGGCCGATCTCGACCCCCTCAAGCGCACCGAGCGGGAGCACATCCCCGAGCTCGATCCGGCCTCCTACGGCTTCTCCGACGCCGACCTGGAAACGGTCTTCAACACGAGCAACACCTATTTCGGCAAGGAAGTCATGTCCTTGCGCGAACTGCTCAATGCCCTGCGCGAGACCTACTGCGGCACCATCGGCACCGAGTACATGTTCATCACCGACCAGACGCAGAAGCGCTGGTGGCAGGAAAAGCTGGAGTCGATCCGCAGCAAGTCCTCGTTCAATGCCGAGCAGAAAAAGCACATCCTCGACCGCCTGACGGCCGCCGAGGGGCTTGAGCGTTTCCTGCACACCAAGTACGTCGGCCAGAAGCGCTTCTCGCTCGAGGGTGGCGAGAGCTTCATCGCTGCCATGGACGAAGTCATCCAGCAGGCCGGTGCCAAGGGCGTGCAGGAAATCGTGATCGGCATGGCCCACCGCGGCCGTCTGAACGTGCTGGTCAACACACTGGGCAAGATGCCCAAGGACCTCTTCGCCGAGTTCGAGCACACCGCGCCCGAAGACCTGCCGGCCGGAGACGTGAAGTACCACCAGGGCTTCAGTTCCGATGTCTCCACCCCGGGCGGCCCTGTGCACCTGAGCCTGGCGTTCAACCCGTCCCACCTGGAGATCGTCAATCCGGTGGTCGAGGGCTCGACCCGGGCCCGTCTGGATCGCCGTGGCGACCCGCTGGGCACCCAGGTGATGCCCGTGCTGGTTCATGGCGATGCCGCATTTGCCGGTCAGGGCGTGAACCAGGAAACGCTGGCCCTGGCACAGACCCGGGGTTACCGCACGGGTGGCACGGTTCACATCGTCATCAACAACCAGATCGGTTTCACCACCTCCGATCCGCGCGACCTGCGCTCCACGCTCTACTGCACCGACATCGTCAAGGGCTACGAAGTCCCGGTGCTGCATGTCAACGGCGACGACCCCGAGGCCGTGGTGCTGGCGGCCCAGCTGGCCGTGGAGTTCCGCATGACCTTCCGCAAGGACGTGGTCATCGACATCATCTGCTTCCGCAAGCTGGGTCACAACGAGCAGGACACGCCCAGCCTGACCCAGCCCCTGATGTACAAGAAGATCGCCCAGCACCCGGGCACCCGCAAGCTGTACGCCGACAGGCTCGCGGCGCAGGGGCTTGGCGACACCCTGGGTGAGGACATGGCCAAGGCCTACCGGGCGGCGCTGGACGCAGGCCGGCACACGGTCGACCCGGTTCTGACCAACTTCAAGAGCAAGTACGCTGTCGACTGGGTGCCCTTCCTGGGCAAGAAGTGGACCGATGCGGCCGACACCGCCATTCCCCTGGCCGAATGGACCCGTCTGGCCGAGCGCATCACGACCCTGCCCGAGTTCCTCAACGTGCATCCGCTGGTCCGCAAGGTCTACGACGACCGGGCTGCCATGGGGCGTGGCGACATCCAGGTCGACTGGGGCATGGGCGAGCACATGGCCTTCGCCTCTCTCGTGGCCAGTGGCTACCCGGTGCGCCTCTCCGGCGAGGACTGCGGACGTGGCACCTTCACCCACCGGCACGCGGTCATCCATGACCAGAAGCGCGAGCGCTGGGACGAGGGCAGCTATGTCCCGCTGCAGAACGTGGCGGACAACCAGGCACCGTTCGTGGTGATCGACTCCATCCTTTCGGAGGAGGCGGTGCTGGCGTTCGAATACGGCTACGCCTCCAACGATCCGAACACCCTGGTCATCTGGGAAGCGCAGTTCGGCGACTTCGCCAACGGCGCCCAGGTGGTGATCGACCAGTTCATCGCGTCCGGCGAGGTCAAGTGGGGCCGTGTCAATGGCATCACGCTCATGCTGCCGCACGGCTACGAGGGACAGGGCCCCGAGCACAGCTCGGCACGCCTGGAGCGCTTCATGCAGCTGGCCGCCGACACCAACATGCAGATCGTGCAGCCGACCACGGCCAGCCAGATCTTCCATGTCCTGCGGCGCCAGATGATCCGCGGCCTGCGCAAGCCGCTGATTCTGTTCACTCCCAAGTCGCTGCTTCGCAACAAGGACGCCACCTCGCCCCTGTCCGAGTTCACCAAGGGTGGCTTCCAGACCGTCATTCCCGAGCAGAACCCGGCCGTCATCAAGAAGTCCGAAAAGGTCAAGCGGGTGATCTGCTGCTCGGGCAAGGTCTACTACGACCTGGTCAAGAAGCGCGAGGAGAAGGGCACCGAGGATGTCGCCATCATCCGTGTCGAGCAGCTCTACCCGTTCCCGCACAAGGCCTTCGGTGCGGAGATCAAGAAGTACCCCAATGCGGTCGATGTGGTGTGGTGCCAGGACGAGCCGCAGAACCAGGGGGCCTGGTTCTTCGTGCAGCACTACATCCACGAGAACATGCTCGAGGGCCAGAAGCTGGGCTATGCGGGTCGTGCTGCGTCCGCTTCACCGGCCGTCGGCTATGCGCACCTGCATCAGGAGCAGCAGAAGAACCTTGTCGAAGCCGCCTTCGGCAAGCTCAAGGGCTTCATCCTCACCAAGTAAACCGAACGGCGTCGCCGCTGCCGGCCGGGGCCGGGCGGCCACGGCCCTTCGGGGCGCGCCATTGAAAGAATCAAGGTAGAACACTCATGGCAATCGTAGAAGTCAAGGTTCCGCAGCTCTCCGAATCCGTGGCCGAAGCCACCCTGCTGCAATGGAAGAAGAAGGTCGGTGAGGCCGTCGCCGCCGACGAAATCCTGATCGAGATCGAAACCGACAAGGTGGTCCTGGAGTGCCCGGCGCCCGCCGGCGGCGTGCTGACGGAGATCGTGCAGGGGGACGGCGCCACCGTGGCTGCCGAACAGGTGATCGCCCGGATCGACACCGAAGCGGTCGCTGGCGCGGCTGCACCCGCAGCCGCATCGGCCCCGGCAGCTGCTGCGGCGCCCGCTGCGGCTGCCCCGGCCGCGGCTGCGCCTGCGCCCTCCGCCAGCAAGGCCGGTGTGGCCATGCCCGCTGCGGCCAAGCTGATGGCCGACAACAACATGGCGCCAGGCTCCGTGGCCGGCACCGGCAAGGACGGGCGCATCACCAAGGGCGACGTCCTGGCCGCCGCCAGTGCTCCCAAGGCATCCGTCGCCGCCCCCGCCGCGATCCCGACCGGTGCCCCGACCCGGGTCCTGCCCCAGGTGCCGACCATGGCCCCGGACCTTGGCGACCGCCCGGAAGAGCGGGTGCCCATGACCCGACTGCGCGCCCGCGTGGCCGAACGCCTGCTCCAGTCACAGGCGACCAACGCCATCCTGACCACCTTCAACGAGGTGAACATGGGTCCGGTCATGGAGATGCGCAAGAAGTTCCAGGACAAGTTCGAGAAGGAGCATGGCATCAAGCTCGGCTTCATGAGTTTCTTTGTCAAGGCGGCCGTCCACGCGCTCAAGAAGTTCCCGGTCCTCAACGCATCTGTCGACGGCAACGACATCGTCTATCACGGCTATTTCGACATCGGCATCGCGGTCGGTTCGCCGCGTGGTCTGGTGGTGCCCATCCTGCGCAATGCCGACCAGATGAGTTTTGCCGACATCGAGAAGAAGATCGGCGAATTCGGCCAGAAGGCCAAGGAAGGCAAGATCGGTCTGGACGACCTCACCGGCGGCACCTTCTCGATCTCCAATGGCGGCACCTTCGGCTCCATGCTGTCGACCCCCATCATCAACCCGCCGCAGTCGGCCATCCTCGGCGTGCACGCCACCAAGGAGAGGCCGGTGGTGGAGAACGGCCAGATCGTCATCCGGCCGATCAACTACCTGGCCATGTCCTACGATCACCGCATCATCGATGGCCGCGAAGCCGTCCTGGGTCTGGTTGCCATGAAAGAGGCGCTGGAAGACCCGGCCCGCCTCCTGTTCGACATCTGATCGAGCGCCGACCCTGCAGACGCCCCTTCGGGGGCGTTTGTCCAACCCCATTCAGGAAATGAACATGTCTCAAGCATTTGACGTCGTCGTGATCGGCGCAGGCCCCGGCGGATACATCGCCGCCATCCGCGCGGCCCAGCTGGGCTTCAAGGTCGCCTGCATCGACGAGTGGAAGAACGCCACCGGAGGGCCCGCGCCGGGCGGTACCTGCACCAACGTGGGCTGCATCCCGTCCAAGGCCCTGCTGCAGTCTTCAGAGCACTTCGAGCACGCCCAGCATCACTTTGCCGACCACGGCATCGGCACCGGCAAGGTGACGATGGATGTGGCCAGGATGCTTGGCCGCAAGGACACCGTCGTCAAGCAGAACAACGACGGCATCCTCTACCTGTTCAAGAAGAACAAGGTCACCTTCTTCCACGGCCGGGGTTCCTTCGTCAAGGCGGTCGAAGGGGGCTACGAGATCCAGGTCTCCGGCGCGAAGGAAGAGGTCATCACCGGCAGGCAGATCGTGGTGGCCACCGGTTCCAATGCCCGTGCGCTGCCGGGTGTTCCGTTCGACGAAGTCAACGTGCTGTCCAACGATGGCGCCCTTCGCATCGCCGCCGTGCCCAAGAAGCTGGCCCTGATCGGCTCCGGTGTGATCGGCCTCGAAATGGGGTCGGTCTGGCGCCGCCTGGGGGCCGACGTCACCATTCTCGAGGGCATGCCCACTTTCCTGGGTGCGGTCGACGAGCAGATTGCCAAGGAGGCCAGGAAGGCCTTCGACAAGCAGGGCCTGAAGATCGAACTCGGCGTGAAGGTCGGCGAGGTCAAGAGCACCAAAAAGGGTGTCAGCGTGGCCTACACCAACGCCAAGGGTGAGGCCCAGACGCTGGAGGCCGACAAGCTCATTGTCTCGATCGGGCGCGTGCCCAACACCACCGGCCTGAACGCCGAGGCCGTGGGCCTGCAGCTGGACGAGCGCGGTGCCATCGTGGTCGACGACGAGTGCCGCACCAGCCTGCGCGGCGTCTGGGCGGTGGGTGACGTGGTGCGTGGCCCGATGCTGGCGCACAAGGCGGAGGAGGAGGGCGTGGCGGTCGCCGAGCGGATCGCCGGTCAGCACGGCCACGTCAACTTCAACACCATCCCATGGGTGATCTACACCAGCCCCGAGATCGCCTGGGTCGGCCGGACCGAGCAGCAGCTCAAGGCCGACGGCGTGGCCTACAAGGCAGGCACTTTCCCCTTCCTGGCCAACGGCCGCGCCCGCGCGCTCGGTGACACCACCGGCATGGTCAAGTTCCTGGCCGATGCGGCCACCGACGAGATCCTGGGCGTGCACATCGTGGGTCCGATGGCTTCTGAGCTGATCGCCGAGGCGGTGGTGGCGATGGAGTTCAGGGCCAGTGCCGAAGACATCGCCCGCATCTGCCATGCGCATCCTTCCCTGTCCGAGGCGACCAAGGAGGCCGCGCTGGCGGTGGACAAGCGCACGCTGAACTTCTGAAACGGGATCAGGCTTGTCGGTACGCAGTACCTACGAGGCCGAGCTGCGGACGCGCGGCTTCAGCGCCGACCCTGCGCAGTTGCGCGCGGTCGAGGCGCTGGAGCGCTGCGCCCGTGAATGGTCCGTCTACAAGCAAAGGCGCTCCAACGCGCTCAAGAAGCTCTTTGTCCACCCCGACATTCCTCGTGGCGTCTACATGTACGGGGGCGTGGGGCGCGGCAAGAGCTTCCTGATGGACTGCTTCTTCAATGCCGTGCCGCTCAGGCGCAAGACCCGCCTGCACTTTCACGAGTTCATGCGCGAGGTCCATCGCGAGTTGCGCGATCTGCAGGGCACCGTCAACCCGCTGGATGTGCTGGCCCAGCGGATGGCCCAGCGCTACAAGCTGATCTGCTTCGACGAGTTCCATGTGGCGGATGTGACGGATGCGATGATCCTTCACCGGCTGCTCGATGCGCTGTTCAAGGCCGGCGTGGGGTTCGTGACCACCTCCAATTTCCATCCCGACGGACTCTACCCGGACGGCCTGCACAGGGACCGGATCCTGCCGGCGATCGAGATGCTCAAGCAGAAGCTGGAGGTGGTCAATGTCGACAACGGCACCGACTACCGCCAGCGCACCCTGACCCATATCGAGCTCTACCACTGCCCGCTCGGGGAGGAGGCCGATGCGCTGCTGGAGTCCACTTTCGCCAGACTGGCCGAAGCCCACGACGAGGAGCCGGTGATGCACATCGAGTCGCGCCAGATCCGGGCGGTGCGCAGGGCCGGCGGCGTGATCTGGTTCGATTTCCGCACCCTCTGTGGCGGTCCACGATCCCAGAACGACTACCTGGAGATCGCTTCCCAGTTCCACACGCTGCTGCTGTCCAACGTCCCGCAGATGTCCGTGCGCCAGGCCTCGGAGGCCAGGCGCTTCACATGGCTGGTGGATGTCCTGTACGACCGCCGGGTCAAGCTGGTCATGTCGGCCGCCGTGCCCGCCGAGCAGCTCTACACCGAAGGGCCGCTGGCGCACGAATTCCCACGCACAGTCTCCAGGCTGGGTGAAATGCAGTCGGCCGAGTACCTGGCGCTGCAGCACCGCGTGGTCGACACCGGGCTGACCTGAGGCCGGCCACCGGGTCAGGCCAGGGGGTCGATCCGCACGATGGCCAGGGACAGGTTGTCTCCCATCCCCTTGGCACGGGTACGTGCCTTCTGGATCAGGAACTCGCACGCCTCCCTGGGCGTGAGCATGGCGACCGTGCTGGCGAGTTCGTCCGGGGTGAAGTAGTGCCAGACGCCATCGCTGCAGGCCAGGACCGCATCGCCCGGCTGCAGGCGGTCCACCACATGGATGTCCACCGGCGGGTCATTGTCCGTACCCAGGCAGCCCATCAGGATGTTCGAGTGGGGGTGGTCCAGCGCCTCTTCCTCGGTGATCTCGCCCTGGTTGACCAGCGTCTGCACATAAGAGTGGTCCATGGTGCGGAAGACCAGCTTGCCGTGGCGGAAATGGTAGATGCGCGAGTCGCCTGCATGGACCCAATGGCTGTCGCCGCCCGGGTTGATCAGGAATGCAGCAATGGTGCTGTGTGGCTCCTGCTCGGCCGACACGGCGGTCAGCTTGATCACCAGGTGGGACTCCTCGACGATCTGGCGCAGCAAAGCGGCAGAGTCGTCGGTCTCGGGGTCGAAGCGCTCGAAGAGCTGGCGGGCCGTCAGCATGACCTGGTCGGATGCCTTGCGTCCTCCGCTGCGCCCGCCCATGCCGTCGGCCACCACGGCCAGCAGACAGCCGGCTTGCCGGGGATGGTGCAGCAGGCAGACCTGATCCTGCTGGTAGTCGCGATCCCCACGGTGGATGCCGGTGGACGCGTGGATGCGAAAGCCTTTGGACATGCGGGTGGACTCGGGCGTACAGGGGGGTGACCTCAACCGGGGTCAGCCGTTGATGTTAACCACGAATGGCCGTGTGCCGGAACGCGGACCGAAAAACGGGTGCGGGGACGAAGCTTCCGTTGTTGCCAGGCTGCAAGTCGGCTCCGGCTGGTGCCACAGGCTTTGGCAGGCCAAAGGTCTCACCAGAAACGCCACCAGGGGGTGGGGTCGGCATAGCCCTGGGTGAGGTAGCGGCTTTGCGGAAAATTCGCCACCAGCACGCGCCGGGCGTCATCGCGCAGCCGGGTCATGCCCAGTTCGTCGTAGGCACGAACGAGGATGAACAGTGCCTCTTCCAGAGCCGGGGCGTCCGGATAGTCCGACAGTGCCACCTGTGCCCGGTTGATGGCCGCCAGATGCGCTCCCCTGCTGAGGTAGTAGCGCGCCACGTGGACTTCATACTGGGCCAGGGAGTTGACGATGTAGGTCATGCGCAACCGGGCATCCGGGGCATAGCGCGAATCGGGGAAACGGGCCACCAGATCGCGGAACGCCTCGAAGGACTCCTTGGCGGCTTTCTGGTCGCGCTCGGACAGGTCCTGCCGCGCCAGGGACCCGAAAAGTCCCAGGTTGTCGTTGAAATTCACCAGACCCTTCAGGTAGAGGGCGTAGTCAAGCGCCGGGCTGGTCGGGTGAAGGCGAAGAAACCGCGTGATGGTCGCCTGGGCCTGCGCCGGCTCGCCACCCTTGTAGTAGGCGTAGGCCTTTTCCAGCTGGGCCTGCTGGGCCATCGGGGTCCCGGCTGCGCGTCCTTCGAGTTTCTCGAAGAGCACGGCCGCCCGGTCGAAGTTGCCGGCCACGCGCTCGTCCCGGGCCTCCTGCGCCAGTCGCTCGACGCTCCAGCCCGCGGTCTCGTCCTTGGGCGTGCTCCCGCATCCAGCCAGGAGGCCCAGGGCCAGTGCCAGCAGCGGCAGGACAGATAATCTGGGGGAAGTCAGCACGCGTGGACCTTTAGGACGGGACAGCCAATTGCCATCGGAAATTATATCGGCGGGGGGGGTGTCTCCGGGGGATGATGCACCCGACGCCATCGACGACCTCCAGCAGGATGGCGAGACGCGCGGGCTGTCGGTGCCTGCCGGTCTGCATGGCGAGCGCCTCGACCGCGCGCTGGCCCTCCTGATCCCCGAGTTCTCGCGCAGCTATCTGCAGCAGCAGGTCACCGCGCAGGGCGTGCAGCTCAACGGTCGGGTCGCCTCCAAGGCCGCTGCCCGTGTCTCGGCCGGAGACCGGTTGACGGTCACGCTCAGGCCGACCGCACAGGCCATGGCCTTCGTGCCGCAGCCGATGGAGATTCCGGTGGTGTACGAGGACGAGGACCTGCTGGTGATCGACAAGCCCGCGGGGCTCGTCGTCCATCCGGCGGCGGGCAACTGGAGCGGAACCCTGCTCAACGGCCTGCTGGCCCGGCACCCCGAGGCCGCTGCCCTGCCTCGCGCGGGGATCGTCCACCGCCTGGACAAGGACACATCGGGTCTGATGCTGGTCGCCAAGAGCCGGCTGGCGATGGATGCGCTGGTCCGGGCCATTGCCGACCGGTCGGTGAGGCGCCAGTATCTCGCGCTCGCCCACGGCAGGTGGGGTGGGCTCGCCGTGCAAGATGTGGACCAGCCGATCGGCCGGGACCCGCGCAACCGGCTGCGGATGGCCGTCCTGGGTGAGGGACAGGCGGGCGCCCGTGCGGCGCGCACCACGTTCTGCCTGCTCGGCCAGGCGCAGGACACGGCGGCGTTGGCCTGCCGGCTGCACACGGGGCGCACCCACCAGATCCGTGTCCACCTGGCCTGGCTCGGGCACCCGCTGCTCGCCGATGCCCTGTACGGCGGCCGTGCTGCGCATGGCATGACGCGCCAGGCGCTCCATGCCACGCGCCTGGAGCTGGCCCATCCCGTCAGTGGCCAGCCTCTGCGCCTGGATTCGCGGCCGCCAGCCGATTTCTGCGCGGCTATGCAGGCCCTGGGCCTTCGGTACAATGAAGCCAGCAGTCTTTGCCCCGGGGATTCCTGATTCCGTCCCGGTTGCGGGCTGTGCAAGCCAGGGACTGCGGCTGTGGCCCGCCAGGCCGCGCCCGGTCCCTCCGTGTTCGTGCGGAGCCCGGGTGGCCCGCGTGTCGCCGCGGTGGCCGGGGCGCCTGCAGGTCATCGACCCCTTCCTGATTCGTCACCGCCCGCGACGAACCCGTCCTGCCCATGAATACCTCTGAAGCCAAGCGAGTCCTGGAGACGGCCCTGATCTGTTCGGCCCAGCCCCTGAGCCTCAGGGATATGGGGCAGCTGTTCGACCAGGCCGTCGCCCCCGACACGCTCAAGCTGATGCTGGCGGACCTGCAGCTTGAATGGACGGGGCGTGGTGTCGAGCTGGTGCAGGTGGCCAGCGGGTGGCGATTCCAGAGCCGGCCTGAACTGCGCTCCTATCTGGACCGCCTGCATCCCGAGAAGCCGCCGCGCTACAGCCGGGCCACCCTGGAGACGCTGGCCATCATCGCGTACCGGCAGCCGGTCACCCGCGGCGACATGGAAGAGATCAGGGGAGTCACCATCAATTCGCTGATCATCAAGCAACTGGAAGACCGCGGCTGGATCGAGGTGATCGGACACCGGGAGACCGTCGGCCGCCCCGCGCTTTTTGCCACCACGAGGCAGTTCCTCGACGACCTCGGGCTGTCCTCTCTGGACCAGTTGCCGCCGCTGGAGGCGACAGGCGTTCAGGAATCTGCACTCGACCGCCTGGACCTTGACTCCCTGGGGGGGCTGGCCGTGGAGGACGACGCCGCCGGCGCCTTGCCGGGCGCCGAGCCGGACAGTCGATCTCCCGACCTGCACCCGCAGGACAGCCCTTTCGGCGACCGCCCCGACGCAGATCATGCGACCGCGCCGCAGCAGCCGCCGTCCGCAACAACTCCCACACAGGATCCCCATGAAGCCGGTCAAGCCAGCACGCCCCAGACCTGACGCGCAGCGCAAGGCCGAACCGTCCCGGGAGCGCCCGCCGCGCCACCCGTCCGGGACCACTCAGGCACTGGACATGGATGCCGTGGTCAGCGGGGCTTTCGACGCCGAGCAGGACGGCGGCACGTCCGACGCGCCGGTCAAGCGGGTGCTCGCGCCCCAGGTCGATGCCCCCAAGCTGCACAAGGTGCTGGCGCAGGCCGGCATGGGTTCACGCCTGGAGATGGAGAAGCTCATTCTGGAGGGGCGCATCTCGGTCAACGGCGAGCCGGCCCATGTGGGGCAGCGCATCCGTTTCGGCGACGTGATCAAGGTCAACGGCAAGCCGGTGCGCGTGCGGATGACGCCACCGCCTCCGCGCGTTCTGGCCTACCACAAGCCGGCGGGCGAAGTCGTGACGCACGACGACCCGCAGAACCGTCCCACCGTGTTCCGGCGCCTGCCGAGGCTGCCGCAAGGCAAGTGGCAGTCGGTGGGCCGGCTCGACCTGAACACCGAGGGGCTGCTCCTGTTCACGAGTTCCGGAGAGCTGGCCAACAGGCTCATGCACCCGCGCTTCGGGCTGGAGCGGGAATATGCGGTGCGGGTGCTGGGCGCCTTGTCGGACGGGGAGAGGCAGCGCCTGCTCGACGGCATCAATCTGGAGGACGGGCCGGCCCAGTTCGGTTCCATCGAGGAGGGCGGCGGTGAGGGTGCCAACTGCTGGTACCGCGTGACGATTGCCGAGGGACGCAACCGCGAGGTGCGGCGCCTTTTCGAGGCGGTGGGGCATGCGGTCAGCCGCCTGATCCGCATCCGGTACGGTGCGGTCGTGCTGCCTCGCGGTCTGCGACGCGGAACCTGGGTCGAGCTGGATGCCCGGGATGTGGACCGGCTGACCCAGGCCGCCGGACTCTCCGATCGGTCTCCCAAGGGGCAGGACGGTTCGCCGAGGTCCGGGCCGCCGGCGCAGCGTGGCCGGAGACCGGCACCGGCCGGTGGCGGGGTGCCTGGCGGGCGCAATGGCCGGTCGCAGGTCCCGTCGGGTTCCCGCGGCAACGCGCCAGGCGGGATCCCGGATCCGATGAAGACTTCCGTGGGCTACATAGGCCAGGACGCCATGCAGCGGCGCCGCGGTGCCACGCCGCCGCGGGGTGGTCCTGCCGGCGGCGGGCGGACCCGGGGGCGGCGCAGCGGGCGCTGAACGGCAACTGCGCGGCCACCGAAAGCAGCCCCTGACGGGCCTGGGGCCTCTCTGTCCTCTTCGGGGCCGGCAGGGGATGGCCTGCAAGACGGCCTGGCAGCCAGGTCGTTGTAAAATGAAAAGCTTTGTGGCGAGCGCTGCTGCCGCCCCGTCATTCTCTCCAACATAGGAACATCATGGCCATCGAACGTACCCTCTCGATCATCAAGCCCGACGCCGTTGCCAAGAACGTCATCGGACAGATCTACGCCCGTTTCGAGGCTGCCGGTCTGAAGATCGTTGCCGCGCGCATGGCTCACCTGTCGCGCCGCGAGGCCGAGCAGTTCTATGCCGTTCACAAGGAGCGGCCCTTCTTCAAGGATCTGGTGGACTTCATGGTGTCCGGTCCGGTGATGATCCAGGTGCTCGAGGGCGAGGGCGCCATCGCCAAGAACCGCGACCTCATGGGCGCGACAGATCCCAAGAAGGCGGCTCCCGGCACCATCCGGGCCGACTTCGCCGACAGCATCGATGCCAATGCCGTGCATGGCTCCGACGCTCCCGAAACGGCTGCCGTGGAAGTGGGTTTCTTCTTCCCCGGCATGAACGTCTACTCGCGTTGACCGGGTTGACCGCGCGCGGTGGCCAGCCACGCCCCCGGCGTGTCGGTCGGCCATGCTCGGTCTTCATGCGCAGGGGGCGTGTCCGATGACCACCAACCTGCTGGACCTGGATCTGGAGGGGCTGGTCCGCCTTTTCGAAGGGATGGGCGAAAAGCGGTTCCGTGCGGTCCAGGTGTTCCGCTGGATCCACCAGAAGGGTGCCCAGGACTTCGAGGCGATGACGGACCTGGCCAAGAGCCTGCGCTCCCGCCTGCCCCAGTTGTGCTCGCTGCGGCAGCTCCCTGTGCTGTCCAGGCAGGATTCGGCCGACGGGACCATCAAGTGGCTGTTCGACGTCGGGGACGGCAACGCCGTCGAGACCGTGTTCATCCCGGAGGAAGACCGCGGCACGCTGTGCATTTCCTCCCAGGCCGGCTGCGCCGTGGGCTGCCGCTTCTGCTCGACCGGGCACCAGGGCTTTTCCCGCAACCTTCGTACCGGGGAGATCGTGGCCCAGCTCTGGCAAGCCGAGCACTTCCTGCGCCGCCACCTCGGCCGCAGCGACCGCGTGGTCACAAACGTGGTCATGATGGGCATGGGGGAGCCGTTGCAGAACTACGCGGCCCTGCTGCCTGCGCTCAGGGTCATGCTCGACGACCACGCCTACGGCCTGTCAAGGCGCCGCCTGACGGTATCCACCTCCGGCGTCGTGCCGATGATGGACCGCCTGGCTGCCGATTGCCCGGTGGCGCTGGCCGTGTCGCTGCATGCACCCAACGACGCCCTGCGTGACGACCTGGTTCCCCTGAACCGCAAGTATCCCCTGCAGGAGCTGCTCGACGCATGCCTGCGCTATCTGCCCTCGGCGCCGCGCGACTTCATCACCTTCGAGTACTGCATGCTCGCGGGTGTCAACGACCAGCCCGAGCATGCGCGCGAGCTGCTGCAACTGCTGCAGCGGCATCGTGGCACGGGTGTGCCGTGCAAGGTCAACCTCATTCCCTTCAATCCCTTCCCGGACTCCGGTCTGACCTGTTCATCGCGGCCCGTGGTGCAACAGTTCGGCCGGATACTCAACGACGGTGGTATCGTCACCACGATCCGCAAGACCCGAGGCGACGACATTGATGCGGCCTGCGGCCAGCTCGCCGGCGACGTGCTGGACCGCACCAACGCCGCTGAGCGACTCGCACGTCGCCGGGAGGCGCCGGCCTTCCCCGTCCGCATCGTCCGTCCTGAAAGGCAGGCATGACCCACGTTGCAAGCCCCCGTCCCGATGCACGTCCCATCCGGCTTCTCCTGCTGATGCTGGCCCTGGCTTGGCTGCTGTCCGGCTGCGCCGCGCCGGCTCCATCGGCCGGTGATCCGTCCGCGGGCCCCATCACCGAGTTCGACGAACCCGAGGCCCGCAAGCGCGCCCGCATCCGCATGGAGCTGGCCACCGGATACTTCGAGCAGGGGCGCACCGACATCGCGCTGGACGAGATCAAGCAGGCGCTGGCTGCCGATGCCTCCTACGTGCCGGCCTTCATCCTGCGCGGGCTGGTCTTCATGCAGATGAACAATCCGCGCCTGGCCGAGGAGAGTTTCCAGCGCGCCCTGCAGCTGAGTCCGCGGGATCCCGATGCGCTTCACAACTACGGCTGGTTCCAGTGCCAGCAGGGACGCCATGCGCAGGCTGTCGAGTTCTTCAACAGGGCACTGGCCAGTCCCGTGTACGGGGGCCAGGCGCGCACCTACATGGCCAAGGGGGTTTGCCAGGTCCGCATGGGCCAGCTGGCCGAGGCCGAGGGCAGTCTGGCCCGATCCTACGAGCTCGATCCGGGCAACCCCATCGCCGGGTACAACCTGGCGCTGCTGCTGTTCGCCCGCGGCGAGGACGAACGCGCGCAGTTCATCGTCCGGCGCCTGAACAACAGCGAACTGGCCAACGCCGAGACGCTCTGGCTGGGCATCAAGATCGAGCGCAGGCTGGGCAATGCGGAGGTGGTCGAGCAGCTGGCCAACCAGCTTGGCCGGCGCTTTGCCGAGTCCAGGGAATGGGGGCTGTACCAGCGGGGGGCTTTTCATGAATGACCAGGTTGCCGGCGAGGCCGGTTCGTCCGACTCCACCTGGTCCCGTCCCGAGCGTCTGCAGCAGGCCCGGGAGGGCGCGGGGCTGCACATCGCCGCCCTGGCTGCGGCGCTGAAGGTGCCGGTTAGAAAACTGGAGGCTCTGGAGGCCGGGCGCTACGAAGAGCTGCCCGACCTGACCTTCGCACGTGCGCTGGCTTCCAGCGCCTGCCGGCACCTGCGCATCGATCCTGCGCCGGTGCTGGCCCAGATACCGTTGCCAGGTCGCCCGGTGCTGGCGGACACGACCAAGTCGCTCGACACCTCGTTCCGCTCGCCCCGGGAAGGCGCCATCGCCACCAATGCCGGTGCCCCGGCACGGCGCGTCTGGTGGGTGGCTGCCGTGCTGGGGGCAGGGGCCGTGGCCCTGTATTTCTGGCCCGCTGCGCTGGACGAAAAGGCACCCGGGCCCGTGCCGGCCGAGATGGTCCGGCCTGCGCCTGCCGAGAGCCAGGCACCCGTGCCGCCGGCTGGAGAAGGGGCGCCTGCCGCCGATTCGCCACAGGCCCTGCCACTGCTGATGCCCGAGCCGTCTGCCGCACCCGCCTTGCCGGAGCAGACGGGTTCTGCCGTCCAGGGCACTGCCGCCCCCACCGAGCCGGCCGCCGAGGCGCCGCCGCCCGATCCCGGCAAGCTGCTCGTCATCCGGGCGCGGGGAGAAACCTGGATCGAGGTGGTCAACGGTGCCGGCAGTGTGGTCGTGCAGCGTGTGCTCAGGGCCGGCGACAGCGTGGATTTCTCGGCTTCGCCTCCCTACGCGGTGGTCATCGGGCGCGCCGATGCGGTCGACGTCTTCGTGCGTGGCAATGCGTTCGATGTCTTGCCGCATGCCCGCAACAGCGTGGCGAGGTTCGAGGTGAAGTGATCATGGATGGCAATCGTTCGGCCCTTGCGCCGATTTCCCTGCCGGCACCGGCACCCCGACGGACGGTCCAGGGCGTGGTGGCCTGGGGTGACCACAAGGTCACCGTGGGGGGCAACGCACCCGTGCGCGTGCAGTCGATGACCAACACCGACACGGCCGACGCCGTGGCCACGGCCATCCAGGTCAAGGAGCTGGCACAGGCCGGTTCGGAGCTGGTCCGGATCACCGTGAACAACGACGAGGCGGCCAGGGCGGTACCCTACATCCGGGAGCAGCTCGACCGGATGGGTGTCCATGTGCCCCTGATCGGCGACTTCCACTACAACGGACATCGCCTGCTGACCGATCACCCCGACTGTGCGGTGGCCCTCTCCAAGTACCGCATCAACCCGGGCAATGTCGGGCGAGGGGAGAAGGGCGACCGGCAGTTCGCCCAGATGGTCGAACTCGCCGCGCGTCACGACAAGGCCATCCGCATCGGAGTCAACTGGGGCAGTCTCGACCAGGATCTGCTGGCCCGCCTGATGGACGAGAACGCCCGCCGTGCCCAGCCGTGGGATACCCGGCAGGTGATGTACGAGGCGCTCATCTCGTCTGCACTCGAGTCTGCCCATCGCGCCGAGCAGATCGGGCTTCGGCGTGACCAGGTCGTGCTGTCCTGCAAGGTCAGTGCCGTGCAGGACCTGATCGCGGTGTACCAGGAGCTTGCACGGCGCACCGATCATGCCCTGCACCTGGGGTTGACCGAAGCCGGGATGGGGACCAAGGGCATCGTGGCCTCCACGGCAGCGCTGTCCGTGCTGTTGCAGCAGGGCATCGGGGACACCATCCGGGTGTCGCTGACGCCGCAACCGGGTGAGCCGCGGACCCAGGAGGTCCTGGTGGCCTCCGAGATCCTGCAGGCCCTGGGACTGCGCACCTTTGTCCCCAGCGTGGTGGCCTGCCCGGGGTGTGGCCGCACCACCAGCACCACTTTCCAGGAGCTGGCCAAGGAGATCGACGACTTCCTGCGCCAGGCCATGCCGGTCTGGCGCGAGCGCTACCCGGGGGTCGAAAACCTCAGGGTGGCCGTCATGGGCTGCATCGTCAACGGGCCCGGCGAGAGCAAGCATGCCGACATCGGCATCAGCCTGCCGGGCACGGGGGAAGCGCCTGCCGCCCCGGTGTACATCGACGGACAGAAAGTCCAGACGCTGCGCGGCGATGCCATCGCGCAGGAGTTCCGCGACATCGTCCAGGACTACATCGAGCGGCGCTTCGGAGCGCATGCCTGAAACGCACGAGGGCGTTGACCGGCCGGCTCCTGACGGAACCCGCCGCCGGACGGCCCGTGAACCCGGAACCGAACAATGGCTGAAAAGATCACCGCCGTCAAAGGCATGAACGACATCGCGCCGCCCGTCTCGGCGCAGTGGGAATGGCTGGAGGAGCGCCTGCGGGTGCTGATGCAGCGCTATGGCTACCGCAACCTGAGGACCCCCGTGGTCGAGCACACGGCCCTCTTCATACGCGGGCTTGGGGAGGTGACCGATATCGTCGAGAAGGAGATGTACTCCTTCGAGGACCGCCTCAACGGCGAGCAGCTCACCCTGCGTCCCGAGAACACCGCCGGCGTGGTGCGGGCGGTGGCCGAGGCCAACCTTCTGTACGACGGTGGCAAGCGGCTGTATTACATGGGTCCGATGTTCCGGCACGAACGCCCCCAGCGGGGACGCTACCGCCAGTTCCACCAGTTCGGCGCCGAGGCGCTGGGCTTCGGGGGCCCCGATGTCGATGCCGAACTCATCGTCATGGCATGCGATCTCTGGCAGGAGCTGGGCCTTGAGGGCATCGAGCTGCAGATCAACAGCCTGGGCCAGCCGGCGGAACGCCAGGCTCACCGCCAGGCCCTGGTTGCCTACCTCGAGAGGCATGCCGACCGGCTCGATGAAGATGCCCGCAGGCGCCTGCACAGCAATCCGCTGCGCATCCTGGACACGAAAAACCCGTCCATGCAGGATCTGGTCGAGGCCGCCCCGAGGCTGATGGACCACCTGGGCGAGTCTTCGCTGGCGCACTTCGACCGCCTGCGCGCCCTGCTGGATGCCCACGGGGTGGCCTACCGGATCAATCCGCGGCTGGTGCGGGGCATGGACTACTACAACCTGTCCGTCTTCGAGTTCGTCACCACGCAGCTCGGTGCCCAGGGAACGGTGTGCGCCGGAGGGCGCTACGACGGGTTGTTCGCCCAGCTCGGTGCCAGGCCGGCGCCCGCGGTGGGCTGGGCCCTGGGGATGGAGCGCATCCTCGAGCTGCTGCGCGAGCAGGACCGCCTGCCGCTCGAGGAGGTGCCCGACGCCTACACGGTCGTTCCCGACGCGTCCGCCCTGCCTCGGGTGATGCCCGTGCTGCGCGCCCTGCGCCGGCAGGGTGTCCGGGTGCTGATGCACGCCGGCGGGCCGGACGGCATGGGCAGCATGAAGTCGCAGTTCCGCAAGGCCGACGCCAGCGGCGCACGGTACGCGCTGATCTTCGGCGAAGACGAGCTGTCCCGGGGGCAGGTCGCCATCAAGCCCTTGCGGGGCGAGCGGACGCCGGCGGGCACCCCGGCGGGCCAGCGCCTGGTTGCGCTGTCCGATGTCGGCGACTGGGGCGGGCAGCTGCGGCAGTCCTGAGCAGGTCGGTCCAGAGACCTACAATCCACCGATCAACACAATCGCAATCCATGGCCAAACACCTCGACCTCGAAGAACAGGAACAGCTCGACCAGATCAAGCACTTCTGGGCCCGGCACGGCAACCTGATCACCTGGGTGCTGATTGCCGTGTTCGGTGCCGTGGCTGCCTGGAACGGCTGGAACTACTGGCAGCGGCACCAGGCGGTCAAGGCATCGGCGCTGTACGAGGAGGTCGAGCGCGCTGCGGTGGCCCGCGACACCGAAAGGCTGGCACGCGCTCTTGCCGACATCCAGTCCGGATACGGCCGCACGGCCTTTGCCAGCCAGGCCAGCCTGATGGCCGCCAGCACGTTCCACGAGTCCGGCCAGGCCGAAGCGGCCACGGCTGCACTGACCTGGGTGGGCAGCAAAGGCGCGGATGATGCCTACAGGGCGGTTGCGCGGCTGCGCCTGTCGGCGCTCCATCTGGACGCAGGTTCCCCCGACCAGGCCATGGCGGTGCTGGCGGAACCGGTGCCGGCGGCTTTCGAAGGCCTGGCGGCCGACCGCCGGGGTGATGTCCTGCTGGCCCAGGGCAAGCCGGACGAAGCCAGGGAGCAGTACCGGCAGGCCTGGAAAGCCTTGGGTGAGCGGTCGGAATACCGGCGTCTGGTGGAGGTCAAGCTGGCCTCGCTGGGGGTCAATGCCTCCGACCTGGCGACTGGAGGAGCGCAGCAATGAGCGAGCGCGCGGCAGCCGTGCCGGGGCGAGCGCGCCGTCCTGTCCTGGGATGGGTGATGGCGATGGCCGTGTCGCTGGGCCTGGCTGCCTGTTCGTCGTCCCCGTCACGCCCCAAACCGGCCGACCTGCCGCCGGTGGTTCCCTTGCTGGCCACCGAGCTGGCCTGGACGCTGCAGCTGGGCGAGGCTGCCCCGCTGTTGCAGCCCGCGGTGGCTGGAGAGCGGCTGGTGCTGGCCAGCCGGTCCGGGTCGGTGTCCATGGTGGAGGCTGCTTCCGGTCGTGTGGTCTGGCAGGCCGAAACCGGAACATCGCTGGCCACGGGGGCCGGCAGCGACGGGCGCACCGTGGCGGTCATCACGCAGGCCAACGAACTGCTGGCCATGCGTGACGGCAAGACGGCTTGGCGGGTGCGCCTGCCGGCGCGTTCCTTCACGCCTCCGCTGGTGGCGGGTGAGCGCGTCTTCGTCCTCATGGGCGACCGGAGCGTGGCGGCGTTCGACGCGGACAGTGGGGGGCGTCTCTGGGGCCAGCGCGCCCGGACCGAGGCCCTGGTGCTCGGTCAGTCGGGCACCTTGCTGCCGGTGGGCGACACGCTGGTGGTCGGTCTGTCGGGCCGGCTGGTGGGGCTCGACCCCCTGAGCGGAGCCCTGCGCTGGGATGCGCCGGTGGCCATTGCCCGCGGCGCCAACGAAGTCGAGCGGCTGGTCGATCTGGTTGCTCCGGTCAGCCGGGTTCACAGCAGTGTGTGTGCCCGGGCCTATGCCGCCACCGTGGGCTGTGTCGATGCCTCCCGCGGACGTGTCCTGTGGACCCGGGCCGCGCAAGGTGTGACGGGCGTGGCCGGCGATGCGCAGCGGCTGTTCGGCACCGAGTCCAATGGCCGGGTGCTGGCATGGGACCGCGCCACGGGCGAGCCCGCGTGGGAAAGCGACCGTCTGCTCCACCGGCGCCTGAGCGCGCCGCTTGCGGTCGGCCGCGTGGTGGTGGTCGGCGACGAGACCGGGCTGGTCCATGTGCTGTCCCGCGAGGACGGTTCCGAGATGACGCGCCTGTCCACCGACGGGTCTGCGCTGGCCGGTGCGCCGGTCCTGGCAGCCGATCTGCTGGTGGTGCAGACGGTCCGCGGTGGCGTCTACGCCTGGCGGCCCCGTTGAGACAGAGAGACCACCGGACGTGAAACCTGTCATTGCCCTGGTCGGGCGCCCGAACGTCGGCAAGTCGACGCTGTTCAACCGCCTGACACGATCGCGCGATGCCATCGTCGCCGACTTTGCCGGCCTCACCCGCGACCGGCACTACGGCAACGGCCGTCTGGGCAGCCGCGAGTACATCGTCATCGACACCGGAGGCTTCGAGCCCGAAGCCGGCGAAGGCATCTACCGGGAAATGGCCAAGCAGACCCGGCAGGCCGTGGCCGAGTCCGATGTGGTGGTCTTCGTGGTCGATGCCCGCTCGGGGCTGGGTGCGCAGGACCACGAGATCGCCCGCTACCTGCGCCGCCTGGGCAAGCCGACCGTGCTGGTGGCCAACAAGGCCGAGGGCATGAAGGAGGGCGGGCAGCTGTCGGAGTTCTTCGAGCTGGGGCTGGGAGAGGTGCTGCCCGTATCGGGTGCCCATGGACAGGGTATCCGTTCGATGCTGGAGGCCGCGCTGGGGCGCATCGATGCCCTGGCGGACGATGAGGAGCCGCCGGCGGAAGAGGGCGAACAGGTCATTCGCTTGGCCGTGGCCGGCCGACCCAACGTCGGCAAGTCCACCCTCATCAATGCCTGGCTCGGGGAAGAGCGTCTGGTGGCTTTCGACCTGCCCGGCACGACCCGCGACGCCATCTCGGTGCCGTTCGAACGCGGCGGGCAGAAATACGAGCTCATCGACACCGCGGGCATCCGGCGCAAGGGCAAGGTGTTCGAGGCGATCGAGAAGTTCTCGGTCGTCAAGACCCTCCAGGCCATCGAGCGCGCCCATGTCGTGCTGCTGCTGCTCGATGCCACGCAGGGTGTGACCGACCAGGATGCCCACATCGCAGGCTACATTCTGGAAAGCGGTCGGGCTGTCGTGCTGGCCATCAACAAGTGGGACGCCGTCGATGCCTACCAGCGCCAGCAGATCGAGCGGCAGGTCGAGTCCCGGCTGGCCTTCCTGAAGTTCGCCTCACTGCACCTGGTGTCGGCCAGCAAGCGCCAGGGCCTGGGGCCCCTGTGGAAGTCCATTGCCCAGGCCTACGCGTCTGCCATGCGCAAGATGCCCACGCCGGTGCTCACGCGGCTGCTGCAGGAGGCCGTGGCCTTCCAGGCGCCGCAGCGCTCGGGCATGTACCGGCCCAAGATGCGTTACGCCCACCAGGGAGGCATGAATCCGCCGGTGATCGTCATCCACGGCAATTCGCTGGAGCACGTTCCCGAGGTCTACCGCCGTTTCCTGGAAGGGCGCTTCCGCAAGGCGTTCGATCTCGTGGGAACCCCGCTGCGGATCGAGTTCAAGACCTCGGCCAACCCCTACAAGGAAGCCTAGCCTTCCGGTGTCGAAGGTTGAAGCGGCCGTCGCGGCGTCGCCGGTGACGCTTGTGGTATCTTCCCCCTTCCAACAACCTTCCGAACACGGAGCATATCGTGAGCAACAACAAAGGCCAGCTGCTGCAAGACCCCTTCCTGAACCAGCTGCGTCGGGAGCACGTGCCGGTCTCGATCTATCTGGTCAACGGCATCAAGCTGCAGGGCCAGATCGAGTCCTTCGACCAGTACGTCGTGCTCCTGCGCAACACGGTCACGCAGATGGTCTACAAACACGCCATCTCGACGATCGTGCCCGGCCGTCCGGTGCAGTTTTCCGTCGCCAGCCCGGACGAAGGCAGCGGCTCCTGATTGGCATTCCCCCAGGCAGGGCCCTTCAAGGGTCCGATCCCCGTCCTGCGGCGTGACCGCGGGACGCCTGAACCCACTTGAATCCTTCCTCCGACCCCCTCCAGAGCAGCACACCTGCGGCGATGCTTGTGGGTGTCGATCTCGGGCAACCGCATTTCGATGCCGGTCTGGAGGAGCTGGGCCTGCTGGCCGAGTCCGCGGGCTTCCGTGTGGCCGACAGGCTCACCTGCAAGCGGCGTGCGCCGGATCCTGCCTTGTTCGTGGGCAGCGGCAAGGCCGATGAGATCGCCATGCTGGCGCGCGCCAGCGGCGCCACCGAGGTGCTTTTCGACCAGGCGCTGAGCCCGGCCCAGCAACGAAACCTGGAGCGGCACCTGGGCCTGCCGGTCAATGACCGCACCCTGCTCATCCTGGAAATCTTCGCCCAAAGGGCTCGCAGCTTCGAGGGCAAGCTGCAGGTGGAGCTGGCGCGGCTGCAATACCTGTCCACGCGCCTGGTGCGTCGCTGGTCGCACCTGGAACGTCAAAGCGGTGGCATCGGCATGCGCGGCGGACCCGGTGAGACGCAGATCGAGCTGGACCGCCGCATGATCGGCGAGGCCATCAAGCGCACGCGTGACCGGCTGGAGAAGGTCAAGCGACAGCGGGCCACCCAGCGCCGCCAGCGTGAACGGCGCGAGGCCTTCACGATTTCCCTGGTCGGATACACCAACGCGGGCAAGTCCTCCCTGTTCAACGCCCTCGTCAAGGCGCGGGCCTACGCCGCCGACCAGCTGTTCGCCACCCTGGACACGACCACCCGCCAGCTCTACCTCGGGGAAGCGGGACGCACCGTTTCGCTGTCGGACACGGTGGGCTTCATCCGCAACCTGCCCCATGGACTGGTCGAAGCCTTTGCCGCCACGCTCAAGGAAGCCGTCGATGCCGATCTGCTCCTGCATGTGGTCGACGCCTCGAATCCCGAGCACCCCGAGCAGATCAAGGCGGTTCAGGAGGTTCTGCGCGACATCGGGGCCGATGCGGTGCCCCAGGTGCTGGTGTTCAACAAGCTCGATGCCCTCGATCCGGCCCAGCGTCCGCTGGCACCCGAAGACCGGCTGGAACTCGACGGGCAACTTGTTCCTCGAATCTTCGTCAGCGCCCGGTCCGGCGAGGGGCTTGATCTCCTGCGGCGGCACCTGGCGTCCCGTGTCGGGGGGCGGTTCGACGAATTCCCCGACGGGATCCGGCCATCCGGCACCCCTTCTGGCGGTGCAGGCGCGTGACCGGGCACAATGTCATGGTTTTGATCCAGAAAAGAGCAGTCGACAAATGGATGTGAATCTTCCTTCCGATGCCCGTGATGCCGGGCGCACAACGCGGTCCGGCCGCTGGCGCAGGGTGCTGGGCATGTTCAACCTGAACGACCCGCGTTGGGGCAGGGGGGGCGATTCCGGCCAGGGCTCAGACCCCTCGGGGCCCGAGGGCGGGCGCGAGGACGATCGAGGGTCCCAGCGCGACCAGCGCCCGCGGGGCCAGGGCCCCAACCAGGGGCCGCCCGATCTCGACGAGCTCTGGCGTGATTTCAACCGCAAGCTCGGCGGCATGCTCGGCAACCGGGGCGGTGGTCGCGGCGGATCGGGCGGGTCCGGTGGAGGCGGCATGGGCGGGTTCAATCCCAGCCCCAAGACCGCCGGTATCGGCGTCGGCCTGATTGCCGGGGTGGCGGCCCTGGTCTGGCTGGGCACGGGTTTCTTCATCGTGCAGGAAGGCCAGCAGGCGGTCATCACCCAGTTCGGCAAGTACCACGCGACCGTCGGTGCAGGTTTCAACTGGCGCTTTCCCTACCCCATCCAGCGCCACGAGACGGTTTTTGTCACCCAGCTGCGCTCGGTCGATGTGGGTCGCGACAACATCGTGCCGGCCACCGGCCTGCGCGAATCGTCCATGCTGACCCAGGACGAGAACATCGTCGACATCAAGTTCGTCGTGCAGTACCGCCTCAACGATGCCCGTGCCTTCCTGTTCGAGACCCGTGATCCGGACGTGGCCGTCCTCAAGGCGGCGGAAACCGCGGTGCGTGAAGTCGTCGGCGCCATGAGGATGGATGCGGTGCTGGCCGAGGAGCGGGACCAGATCGCTCCGCGCGTGCGCAACCTGATGCAGACGATCCTGGACAGGTACAACGTGGGTATCGAGGTGACCGGGGTCAACCTGCAGCAGGGCGGTGTGCGCCCGCCCGAGCAGGTCCAGGCGGCGTTCGACGATGTGCTCAAGGCCAGCCAGGAGCGCGAGCGGTCCAAGAACGAAGCCGAGGCCTACGCCAACGACGTCGTGCCGCGGGCCCGCGGTACGGCCGCGCGACTGCTGGAAGAGGCCGAAGGCTACCGGGCACGTATCGTGGCGCAGGCAGAAGGTGATGCGCAGCGCTTCAGTTCGGTGCTGGCGGAGTACCAGCGGGCACCCGTCGTCACGCGGGAACGCATGTACATCGACACCATGCAGGAGGTCTACAGCAACGTGACCAAGGTGCTCGTGGACTCCCGATCGGGTTCCAACCTGCTCTACCTGCCGCTGGACAAGATCATGCAGATGTCGGGGCAGCCCGCGGCAGCCGGTGCCACCGTGGCGCCGTCCGGCCCGATGCCTTCGTCCACCACGACCTCGCCAGGAGCCGCAGACAACGCCGCCCGCTCGCGTGAGCGGGACAGCCGCTGAGCCCTCCTGACACCGGTGCACACGGAGCCAACACAATGAACAGACTGGGTTTCATCGTCACCACCTTCCTGGTGGTCCTGGCCATCGGCAGCTCCATGCTGTTCGTGGTCGATCAGCGGCAGTTCGGCGTCGTCTTCCAGCTTGGCGAGATCCGCAAGGTCGTCACCGAGCCGGGGCTCAATTTCAAGCTGCCGCCGCCGTTCCAGAACGTGTCCTACATCGACAAGCGTCTGCTGACGCTGGAGAGCACGGACACCGAGCCGACCCTGACGGCCGAGCGCCAGCGGGTGGTGATCGACTGGTATGTGCGCTGGCGCATCAGCGACCCGCAGGCCTACATCCGCAATGTCGGTCTCAACGAGCGCGCCGGGGCCCTGCAGCTCAACCGCGTGGCCCGCAACGCCTTCCAGCAGGAAGTCAACAAGCGCACGCTGCAGGAGCTGCTGTCCACCCAGCGCGAACAGCTCATGCAGGATGTGCAGCGCGAGGTGCTGGCGGCCGTGCGGGGTGCCGACAAGCCCTGGGGCATGGACGTGATCGACGTGCGCATCACCCGTGTCGACTATGCCGAGACCATCACCCGCTCCGTGTACGACCGGATGGAGGCCGAGCGCAGGCGGGTCGCCAACGAGCTGAGGGCGACCGGTTTCGCCGAGGGAGAGCGCATCCGGGCCGAAGCGGATCGCGAGCGCGAGGTCATCATTGCCGACTCCTTCCGGGAGGCGCAGCGCATCAAGGGTGAGGCCGACGCAGCCGCTGCCGCCGCCTATGCCAGCGCTTTCGGTCGGGACCCGGCCTTCGCCCAGTTCTACCGCAGTCTGGAAGCCTACAAGGCCAGCTTCGCCGGCAAGTCGGACGTGATGGTGGTCGACCCGTCGTCCGATTTCTTCCGGGCCCTGCGCAGCAGCGACGTGGGCCGCTGAGCCAACGGTGTCGCTGCCCGACGTCTTCTGGCCCGCCCTGGGCCTGATGCTGGTGTTCGAGGGGGTGCTGCCGCTGCTGTTGCCCGCGGCCTGGCGGCGCATGTTCTCCGACATGCTGCGGCTGCGGGATGGCCAGCTGCGGTTTTTCGGCCTGGTTTCCGTGGGGCTGGGCCTGCTGCTCTGGTCGGCCAGCACATGAGGGTCGGCAGGCCCGGGCCGGAAACGGCCCGCGGCCGGCCCGGCTGCTCCGGGCAGGGCACCCTGGCGGCCCCGGTAGAATGCCGGTTTTAACTGCCCTCCTCACATGCCCATGTCCGCCTGGGTCCTTCCGGATCACATAGCCGATGTCCTGCCATCCGAGGCCCGCCACATCGAGGAGCTCAGGCGGGGCCTGATCGACACTGCCCGCGGCTATGGCTACGAGCTGGTCATGCCGCCGCTGCTGGAGCACCTGGAATCGCTGCTGACCGGCACCGGCGAGGCGCTGGACCTCCAGACCTTCAAGCTGGTCGACCAGCTTTCCGGACGCACGCTGGGCTTGCGTGCCGACAGCACCCCCCAGGTGGCGCGTATCGATGCCCATCTGCTCAACCGGCGTGGCGTGACCCGGCTGAGCTACTGCGGACCGGTCGTTCACACACGCATCGACCGCCCGCTGGCCAGCCGCGAACCATTGCAGTTCGGTGCCGAGATATACGGCCACGGTGGCCTGGAGGCCGATCTGGAAGTGATCGAGCTGGCCCAGGCCTGCCTGCAGACGGCAGGCATCGGCGAACTCCTGCTGGACCTGGCCGACGTGCGCGTGATCGACGCCGTTCTGTCCGGAGTGAGACTCGATCCCGGGCACGTGCAGCGGATCCATTCGGCCCTGAGTTGCAAGGACGTGGCCGAGCTCGGGCGCCTGAGCCTGGGCCTGCCCGAGCGCGTGCGGGCCGACCTGCTGGCCTTGCCGTCCCTTCAGGGTGACGTGTCGGTGCTCGACGAGGCGGCCAGCATGCTGCAGCCCTCGGCCGCGATGCGGGAGGCCCTGGACAACCTGAAGTGGCTGGCCGGCCAGGTGCGGGGCATGCGGGTGTCGGTGGACCTGTCCGACCTGCGGGGCTATGCCTATTACACCGGCATGCGCTTTGCCGTTTTCGGTTCGGTGACCGGGCAGGCCACGCAGGCCGCCGAGCTGGCGCGCGGAGGCCGCTACGACGAGGTCGGCGCGGTCTTTGGCCGCAAGCGCCCGGCGGTCGGGTTCAGCCTGGACGTCAAGGAACTGGTGTCCATGGTCCCGCCCCGTCCCCTCGTGGCCGCCATCCGTGCTCCCTGGGGCACCGGTGCTTCCCTGCGGGCGGCGGTGGCCCGGTTGCGCGGGCAGGGCGAGGCCGTGGTCTGCGTCCTGCCCGGGCACGAGCACGAAGTCGATGAGTTCCATTGCGATCGCGAACTGGTCCCCGATCCGGACCGTGCGGACGCCTGGACGGTACGCAAACTTTGAACGGAAACCAGCAGATGACAATCAGCAAGAGCGCCGCCATCCCGGGGCGCAACGTGGTGGTGGTGGGTACCCAGTGGGGTGACGAGGGCAAGGGCAAGCTGGTGGACTGGCTGACCGAGTCGGCCCAGGGCGTGGTCCGCTTCCAGGGCGGCCACAATGCCGGCCACACGCTCGTCATCAACGGCGTCAAGACCGCGCTGCACCTGATTCCCAGCGGCATCATGCGCCCGGGCGTGAAGTGCTATGTCGGCAATGGTGTGGTGCTCGCCGTGGGCAAGCTGCTGGAGGAGATCGGCGGCCTGGAGGCCGCGCGGGTCGAGGTGCGCTCACGCCTGCGTGTCAGCGAGGCCTGTCCCCTCATCCTGCCGTTCCATGCAGCCCTGGACGTGGCCCGCGAAGCGGCCAAGGAGAAGGCCGGCACCGCCAAGATCGGCACCACCGGGCGCGGCATCGGACCGGCCTATGAGGACAAGGTGGCGCGTCGCGCGCTGCGGGTCCAGGACCTGAAGTATCCCGAGCGTTTCGCCGCCAAGTTGCGCGAGCTGCTGGCCTACTACAACACCCAGCTGAGGGCGCTCGACGCCCGGCAGGTCGACTGGTCGCTCGTGCCCTGGCTCAGGGACCAGCCGCTGTCGGCCTTCGTCGTCGATGGCCAGGTGCAGTTCGACCCCGTCCATGAACAGGCGATGCGGCATGCCGAGCAGTTGCGGCCGATGATCGCGGACGTGTCGCGGGAGCTGAACGACGCCCACCGGGCCGGCGCCAACCTGCTGTTCGAAGGTGCCCAGGGCACCTTGCTGGACATCGATCACGGGACCTATCCCTTTGTGACCTCGAGCAACTGTGTGGCCGGCAATGCGGCTGCCGGCTCCGGCGTCGGGCCGGGCCTCCTGCACTATGTGCTGGGCATCACCAAGGCCTACTGCACGCGGGTGGGCGGCGGCCCGTTCCCGACCGAACTCGACTGGGAGACCGAGGGCACGCCCGGCTGGCACATGGCCACCGTCGGCGCCGAAAAGGGTGTGACCACCGGGCGGGCCCGCCGCTGTGGCTGGTTCGATGCCGCGCTGCTCAAGCGCTCCGCACAGGTCAACGGCCTGACCGGGCTGTGCATCACCAAGCTGGATGTGCTCGATGGCCTCAACGAGTTGCAGTTGTGCGTCGGCTACGAGCTCGACGGCGAACGCGTCGACATCCTGCCCATGGGGGCTGACGAGATCGAACGCTGTCAGCCCATCTACGAAACACTGCCCGGCTGGAGCGAAACCTCGGCCGGCGTGACCCGTTACGAAGACCTTCCGCACAATGCCCGGCGCTACCTCAGCCGCATCGAGGAGGTCACCGGCGTCCCCATCCACGTGATCTCCACCAGCCCCGACCGGGACCACACGATCCTGCTGCAGCACCCGTTCCAGTGATGGCCGCATCACCGGCTTTCATGCAGAATGGCCCGACCGATCCACATCCGGAGAACCCATGCTGACCGAAGATGGCAAGCACCTGTACGTGTCCTATGACGAGTACCACAACCTGATCGAGAAGCTGGCCCTCAAGGTCTACCAGTCCGGCTGGGAGTTCGACACCATCCTGTGCCTGGCCCGCGGCGGCATGCGTCCGGGCGACATCCTCTCGCGCATCTTCGACGTGCCGCTGGCCATCATGTCCACCAGCTCCTACCGCGCCGAAGCCGGCACGGTGCAGGGCAATCTGGACATCGCGCGCTACATCACCACACCCAAGGGCGAGATTGCCGGACGGGTGCTGCTGGTCGACGACCTGGCCGACTCGGGCCACACGCTGCACGCCGTGATCAACCAGCTGCGCAACAACTACAAGCCGATCTCCGAGCTGCGCAGCGCGGTCATCTGGACCAAGGCCTTGTCCACCTTCACGCCCGACTACTCGGTCGAGTTCCTGCCGACGAACCCCTGGATCCACCAGCCGTTCGAGAGCTACGACAGCATGCGTCCGGCGCAGTTGCTGGAGAAGTGGAAGCTGTGAGTGGCGCCCACGCGCCCGGACACTTCTGATCCTCAGGTATCGCCTCCGGGTCCTGTCTGATGCCCCCGCCCGATCTGCCCACCCGACTTATCCATCATCCATACCGTCCACCCGAAGGCTTCGAGGCGGTGGCGCCCGGCGTGCACAAGGCATCGACGGTGATCTTCCCGGACGTGCAGGCCCTGCGCAGCCGCGACTGGAAGGACAAGAGCGGGTACACATACGGCCTGCACGGCACCCCGACCACCTTCACGCTGGAGGAGCGGATCGCCACGCTGGAGGGTGGCCGGTTCTGCGTGCTGGCGCCCAGCGGCCTGTCGGCCATCAGCCTGGTCGACATGGCGTTCCTGCGCCAGGGCGACGAGATGCTGCTGCCCGACAACGCCTACGGGCCGGGCAAGGCCTTTGCCGAGGCCGAGTTGCGCCAGTGGGGTGTCCGGGTCGGCTACTACGACCCGATGAATCCTGCCGACCTGGCCGCCCGGCTGACACCGGCCTCCCGGCTGGTCTGGCTCGAGGCGCCGGGCTCGATTACGCTGGAGTTCCCGGACCTGCCCGCCCTGACCGAGGTGGTCAGACTGCACAACGCCCGCCTGCAGGGCGACAGGCCGGCGGTCACGGTGCTGGACAACACCTGGGGCGCCGGCCTGGCCTTCAACGCCTTCGATCTGGGGGTGGACGTGTCCATGCAGGCGCTGACCAAATACCCCAGTGGTGGCGCCGACGTGCTGATGGGGTCGGTGGTCACGCGCGACGAGGCCTTGCACCGCCAGGTGCTGCTGTGCCACATGCGCCTGGGCCTGGGTGTCGGAGCCAATGACGCCGAGCTGGTGCTGCGCGGACTGCCCACCGTGGCCTTGCGCTACCATGCCCAGGACGCAGCGACGCAGGAGCTGGCCCGGTGGATGCAGGCCCAGGAGGGGGTGGCCCAGGTGCTGCACCCGGCCTTGCCCGGCTCGCCCGGGCATGCTTTCTGGCGGCGCGATGCGCGTGCCGCGGCCTGCCTGTTCAGCGCGGTGTTCGACGCCCGCTTCTCGCCTCGGCAGATCGATGCCTTCTGCAACAGCCTTAGGTGCTTCCGGCTGGGCTGGAGCTGGGCCGGTCCCATCAGCCTGTGCGCCCCCTACCATGTGCCGTCGATCCGTTCGCTGACCCCCTGGCCGCACGCCGGTGGGCTGGTCCGGTTTGCCGTGGGTCTGGAGTCGGTGGAGGATCTGCAGGCGGATCTGGCGCAGGGGCTGTCCAAGCTGTTATCCTGACGTTTCCACCCATTCCCGGAGAAGAACTGCCTTGGCCACACCCAACTACGGATACGAAAAGCGGCAGCGAGAGCTGGCCAAGAAGCAGAAGAAGGAAGAGAAACTGCGCGCCAAGAACGCCCGTCGCCAGGGCCTCGAGAGCGGCGAGGAGCCGCACGGCGACGCCGATGCACCAGCCGAAGGCGCAGCGGGCGAGGGATCTCCCGGCTCGACGCCCGACTGAACGTCTTCAGCCGGGCACCCTCGCTCGCGGTGGCCCGGGGCCCTGACCCACCGCCATCAGGCGCAGTCGCCGCTCACCTGTCGTGCCGCCTCGGCGAAGGCGGTGGCAGACCGGTCTGGCAGGGCGCACACGCGAGCCTGTCCGAACTGCCGGAAGTTGCGTTCGATCGAGGCCGCGTAGGTGGGGTCGTAGTGCTGCCTGAGCAGATCCATCACCACGTCGGCAATCAGCCCTTCGCGCACCCGGCGGATCCAGTCGGCCACCACGGCCTTGCCGCGCAGTTCGGTCAGCGCTTCCAGGCGGCGGCAGAAAAAGTCCGGGTCCTTGACAAAGAAGTCGTAGTCTTCCAGCAGCAGGGCCACGCGCTCCTGGTCGGGCAGCCGCAGGTCGATGCAGGGGCTGGAGCGCATGGCATCGATCAGGGGGTCGGGCACACGCAGGTTGCCGACTTTCTTGCTTTCGCTTTCGACGAACACCGGGCGTGCGCCATCGAAATGGCGCAACTGGTTCCAGATCAGGGTGTCGAAGCGCTTCTGGCTGGGCTGGGCGACGCCGGGAATGTGGCCGAGCACCGAACTGCGGTGACAGGCCAGACCCTCCAGGTCGAGCACCTGTGCACCCTGGTTTTCCAGGTGCCTGAGCAGCCGCGTCTTGCCGCTGCCGGTGGGGCCGCAGATGACCTGCATGCGCAGCCTTGCGACCTGGACCGGCAGGTCGGCCACGAGGGCCTGCCGGCAGGCCTTGTACCCGCCTTCGACCAGGGTGACCTGGAAGCCGATCGCTCCCAGGATGGTGGCCAGCGCGCCGCTGCGGTTGCCCCCGCGCCAGCAGTAGACCAGCGGCTTCCAGTCACGCGGCTTGTCCATCGTGTGACGCTCGATGTGGGCGGCGATGTTGCGTGCCGCAATGGCCGCGCCCCGCTTCTTGGCCTCGAAGGGGTTGACCTGCTTGTAGATGGTCCCGATGCTGGCGCGCTCGGCGTTGTCGAGGGTGGGCCAGTTGACCGCGCCGGGCAGGTGGTCGTGGGCATACTCGTCTTCCGACCGGGCGTCGATGACGGCATCGAAGCTGTCCAGCCGTTGCAGGGCGTCGGCAGCGTTCAGGGTGAGGACGGGCATGCGGCAATTATCGCCGCCCGGTGCATCGGGTCTCAGCGGGGCAGCAGCGGCCTCAGGGCGGGCCAGACGTTGGCCAGCATGATGGGCTGGGCGTCTTCGTTCGGGTGGATGCGGTCGGGCTGGAACAGCTTGAGCGGATCGGGGCCGTCGGCCACTCCCGCCAGGAAGAAGGGCACCAGTGCCGTCTGCTCGGCCTTGGCCACCGTGCTGAACACCTCGCGGAACTCCTGGGCGTACCGGGCCCCATAGTTCGGGGGCATCTCCATGCCAACGATCAGCACCCGGGCGCCGGCCTCGCGCGAGAGCCGGACCATGGTGGTGAGGTTGTCGCGCGTCATGTTCAGTGGCAGGCCCCGCAGCGCATCGTTGCCGCCGAGTTCGATGACCACCACCGCGGGGCGGTGCTGGCGCAGCAGCGCCGGCAGGCGCGAGCGACCGCCGGCGGTCGTGTCGCCGCTGATGCTGGCGTTGACCACCCTCACGGCGGAGCGCTCCCCGGCCAGCTTCTCCTGAAGCAGGGCGACCCAGCCCCGGCCGCGCTGCAGTCCGTACTCCGCGCTCAGGGAGTCACCGACGATCAGGACCGCAGGTTTGTCAGGGGTGCCTGCAGGGGCGGCCTTGGCCTGCACCGTCTGGGCCAGGGCCGGGAACGAAAGACCGCCTGGCAGGATCGTCAAGGCGAGCGCGTTAAAGTGTCGTCGTTTCAACTCAGGGCCTTCCCATGTCGGATGTGATGATCTCGGTGGAGCATGTGTGCAAGTCGGTGACGGACTCCACCGGCACGCTGGAGATTCTGCGCGATATCGATTTCCGCCTGAACCGGGGGGAAACGGCCGCCATCGTCGGCGCTTCCGGCTCGGGCAAGAGCACGCTGCTGTCCATCATCGCCGGGTTGGATACGCCGACCAGCGGAACAGTTCACATCGACGGGGTGAATCTGTTCGCCCTGGACGAGGACCAGCGGGCTGCGCTGCGAGCCGACAAGGTGGGCTTCGTGTTCCAGAGCTTCCAGCTCCTGGGCAACCTGACGGCGCTGGAGAACGTCATGCTGCCGCTGGAACTGGCCGGACGACGCGATGCCAGGGCGGCGGCGGTGCACATGCTCGGGCGTGTCGGGCTGGGTGAACGCCTGGGTCACTATCCCAAGGTGCTGTCCGGGGGAGAGCAGCAGAGGGTGGCGCTGGCCAGGGCGTTCGTGGTCAGGCCGGCCGTGCTGCTGGCCGACGAACCCACGGGGAGCCTGGACTACGCCACCGGCGCGCGCATCATGGAACTGATGTTCGAGCTCAATGCCGAGCTGCACACGACGCTGGTGCTGGTGACCCACGACCGGGACATCGCTTCCCAGTGCCAGCGCCGGGTGACCATCGAAGCGGGGCGGATGGCGGCGTCCCCCTGATAATGCCCGGATGTCATCCCCCAAAGTCCTGTTCGGCTTCCACGCCGTCGGCGTCCGGCTGAAGACGGCACCGGCGTCCATCATCGAGATCTATTTCGACGCATCCCGGCGAGACCAGCGGATGCGCCAGTTCCTGGAGCGTGCGCGTGAGGCCGGAGCGCGGCTGATCGAGGCCGACAGCCTTCGCATCGCCAAGCTGGCCGGCAGCCACGGCCATCAGGGCGTGGCGGCACGTGTGCAGCCGGTGACCCAGGCGCGTTCGCTGGACGACCTGCTCGAGCAGCTCGAAGCCGGCGGCCAGTCCCCGTTGCTGCTGGTGCTCGACGGCGTGACCGACCCGCACAACCTGGGGGCTTGCCTGCGGGTGGCGGACGGGGCGGGAGCCCATGCCGTGATCGCACCCAAGGACCACGCGGCCGGCCTCAACGCCACCGTCGCCAAGGTGGCCAGCGGAGCAGCCGAGACCATGCCCTATTTCATGGTGACCAATTTGGCGCGGACCCTGGGCGAACTCAAGGAGCGCAACATCTGGGTCATCGGGACCAGCGATGACGCACCGAAGACCCTCTATCAGGCGGATCTGAAGGGACCGGTGGCCCTGGTGCTCGGTGCCGAAGGCCAGGGCATGCGCCAGCTCACCCGCAAGACCTGTGACGAACTCGTCGCCATTCCCATGCGGGGTGCCGTCGAGAGCCTGAACGTTTCGGTGGCCAGCGGCGTCTGCCTTTACGAGGCGCTTCGTCAGCGAGGCTGATCCGGTGGGAGCGGTGACCGAAGCCCTCGTTCGCCGTTGGCTCGATCAGGCGCAGCATGTGGTGGCGCTCACCGGAGCGGGCGTCAGTGCAGAATCAGGCGTGCCCACGTTCCGCGATGCCCAGACCGGTCTGTGGGCCCGCTTCTCGCCCGAGGAGCTGGCGACCGAATCGGCCTTCCGGGCCCATCCGCAGCGCGTCTGGGACTGGTACGTGGCACGCCGGGAAGCGCTGTCCGGTGTGCGTCCGAATGAGGGCCATCTGGCGTTGGCCCGCTATGCCCGGCGCCACCCGGGCAAGCTCACGCTGGTGACACAGAACGTCGACGGGCTGCACCAGCGGGCCGGACAACCCTTCACCCTGGCTCTGCATGGCGACATCCAGTCCGAGCGCTGGCTCGATGAGCCGCGCGGCTGCTGTGCCGGCGGACCGCCGATGCCCGGGCGGCCGCCGCGCTGTGCGGTGTGTGGCAACCTGCGGCGACCCGCCGTGGTGTGGTTCGGCGAAACCCTGCCCGCGGACATCCTGTCCGCGGCCCAGGAGGCATCGGCTGCATGCGACCTCATGCTGGTGGTCGGAACGTCCGGCGCGGTCTACCCGGCGGCGGGGCTGGTGCACACGGCCCGCCGGGCGGGGGGCAGGGTGGTCATCGTCAATCCGCAAGCCACGGAACTGGACGACATCGCTGACGGCCTGCTGCGCGGCGGGTCGGCGCAGATCCTGGGCCGTCTGCTCGATGGCGATCCGGCAACAGGCCGGGAGAACTGTTGAGCGCCTGTCCCCGAGGCCCGTCGGCGGCCTGGCAGGTCCGGTGCCCCGTTCAGACCAGGCCTGCCGCGCCGAGCAGGGCGCCGAGGGCGATGGGCACCAGGAGGTGTACACGGGTGCGCCAGACCAGAGCGGTCGTGGCGGCCATGAGCAGCCAAAGGCGCCAGTCGGCCGACGCATCGTGGTGGGCCGAGATGAGCAGCCAGCCGGTGGCCATCAGCAGGGCGATGACGATCGGCGCCATGCCTGCCTTGAATGCCCGTACGCCGTGACGCTCGCGGTGGCGGTGCGCCCAGCGGCTGGCGGCATAACTCAGCACGGAGGAGGGCAGCAGGATGGCGACCATGGTCACCAGCACCCCCAGCAGGGCCAGGGACCAGGCCATCCAGCCGCCGGAGGGGCCGCCCCCGGCATTGAGGCCGACGTTCCAGCCCAGCAGCGCCACGAACAGCACGTTCGGACCGGGCGCCGCCTGCGACAGCGCGATGGAGGAGGTGAACTGGGCGTCGCTGATCCAGCCGTTCTGGTGCACCAGGTAGCGGTGCATGTCCGCAGCGGTCGTGATCGCCCCTCCGACGGCCAGCAGCGAAAGCAGGGCAAAGTGGCCGAACAGCTCGAGCCAGTCGCTCCAGCTCATGGCCTGCCTCCACCGGAGGAGGCGGCATCGCGCGCAAGCAGCTGGCTCGCCCGCAGGCAGGCCACGCTGCCGATGCCCGGCAGCACCCAGACCAG
>SBFS01000301.1 GCA_006227825.1 Burkholderiales bacterium
ATGGCCTGGGCCGCGTCTTCCGGGGCCAGTGCGCCGATGAAGGGGAAGTCGAACAGGCGCTCGGCGTAGGATTTGGCGTCGCCCAGCTGCCCCCGCAGTTGCGGCAGACCGGCGCCCACCAGCACCACGGGCAGGCGGCGTTGCTCGCTGCGGTGCATGGCGGTGACCAGGGCGGCCAGCTGGGCTTCAGGGACGTACTGCAGTTCGTCGATGAACAGGGCCAGGGCGGTGCCCGCCGCCTGGGCCGCCAGGCCGGCCTGCTCCATCAGGGCCTGCAGGTCGTGTTCCAGATCGCCGTTGTCGGCCAGGCCGGGCTCGGGCTCGTGGTCGATGCCAACTTCGATGTCGTTGTAGGTCACCTTCAGGCCCTTGGCGAATCCGGCCAGGGCACGCAGGCCACGGATGGCCAGGGCCTTGGCGTTTTCCAGCTGGGACAGGCGCAGCAGGGCCTGCCGCAGCTGGGGCGCCAGCAGCGCCGGCAGGGAACGCCCCTCGGGCGCCTCGATGCGGATGGTGTGAATGCCGGCGGCTTCGGCATCGTCGCGCATGCGGTCGAGCAGCACCGTCTTGCCCACGCCGCGCAGGCCGATCAGCATCGCGCTCTTGGCCGGACGGCCGATGCGCGCCCGCTCGATGGCCACATGGACCGCCTGCAGCAGGGGATCGCGACCCGCCAGCTCCGGCGGAGGGGTGCCGGCGCCAGGCGCAAAGGGGTTGCGAATGGGGTTCATGGGGCTGATTTTAGTGATATTTGGAAAATTATCTGAAAAAGATAAATTCACAAATATCGCTTGATTTGAGATCGGGACGTCACCATTGCCCGCTTTCCATGCGGATCGCGACTTCGCAGTCGTCAAAGATTTCGAGCTTGGCGATCTTCACCCGCACGCCGATCACGCCAGGCAACTGCATCAGGCGGCGCGTGAGCTTGCCGATCAGGCTCTCCAGCAGGTTGACGTGTTCGGCGGTGCACTCGTCAATGATGATCTGGCGCACCTTGCGGTAATCGAGCACGTGGCTGATGTCGTCGTCATGCGGCATCAGCGGCTGGGTGCCCTGGTTCAGTTCGGCATCGACCAGGATCGGCTGTGGCGCCGTCTTCTCGTGGTCCAGGATGCCCAGGTTGGCATCGAAGCGCAGGCCGGTGAGGGCCAGGATCTGGGTGCCGGCGTAGGTCGGGAGGTTCATGGCGTTCGCGCGCGGGGCGTTCACATCAGGGAAAAGTCGCGCTCGAAGCGCATCAGGTGCTGTCCGCCGTCGACCAGCACCGTGGTGCCCGTGAGCGACCGGTTGTTCAGCGCGAACAGCACCGTGGCGGCCACGTCCTGCGGGGTGGACGAGCGGCCCAGTGGCGACTGCCGGTGCAGCTCGCGAAAGCGCTCGTCGCTGAGCATGTGGCTGGTCAGCGTCAGGCCGGGGGCCACGCCGACGACACGCACCTGGGGCGCCAGGGCCAGGGCCAGCATGCCGGTGGCCGCCTCCAGCGCCGCCTTGGACAGGGTGTAGCTGAAGAAGTCGGGGTTGAGGTTCCAGAGCTTCTGGTCGAGCAGGTTGACCACCGCGCCCTCCCGACCTTCGCCGGCCTGCGCCAGGTGGCTGGCCAGGGCCTGGGACAGCAGCACCGGGGCACCGGTGTTGCTGCGCAGATGCCTTTCCATGCTGTCAAAACCGAAGCTGGCGGCCTCGTCGTGTTCGAACAGCGAGGCGCTGTTGACGACGGCATCGACCCGGCCGAAACGGGCCACGACGGCCGGCAGCAGGGCCCGCACATCGGCCTCGACCGACAGGTCGGCATAAATGGGCACCGCACTGCCAGGGCGCCCGCTGAGGCGGTCGCAGTCGGCCGCGGTGGCCTGGGCGTCGCCCGCCGACTGCCGATGGTGGATGGCCACGTTCCAGCCCGCGCGGGCCAGCGCCAGGGCAATCTCGCGCCCCAGGCGGCGGCCGGCGCCGGTCACCAAGGCGGTGCGTGGGGGGACGGGCTCCGTGGTGTCGGTCATGAGGGACAATCGGGGGGTGAATGACAGAGCCGGGGGGCTGTTGGTCCCCGTCGCCGAAGGCGAACCCACGATTTTACCGGCCGCCCTGCTGCAGCGGGTGGTCGGGGCCATCCGCGCGTCGGGCGGCTGGCTGCCCTTCGACCGCTTCATGGCGCTGGCGCTGTACGAACCCGGTCTGGGCTACTACGCCAACACCAGCCCCAAGTTCGGCCACCTGCCGACCGGCGCGCAAGGGCAGGGCAGCGATTTCGTCACCGCGCCCGAGCTGACCCCCCTGTTCGGCCACACCCTGGCGCGGCAGGTGGCGCAGGCCCTGCAGGCCACCGGCACCGACGAGGTCTGGGAGTTCGGCGCCGGCAGCGGTGCGCTGGCCCGCCAGGTGATCGAGGGGCTGGAGGCGCTGGGGGTGGCGCTGCGCCGCTACACCATCGTCGATCTCTCAGGCGACCTGCGCGAGCGGCAGCGGGCGACGCTGCAGGCCCATGAGGCCCGGGTGGCCTGGGCCGACCACCTGCCCGATGCGCTGTCGGGCGTGCTGCTGGGCAACGAGGTGCTCGATGCCATGCCGGTGCAACTGCTTGTGCGCCTGGGCGGGCAATGGCACGAGCGGGGCGTGGCGGTGACGGCAGACGGTGTCCTGGCCTGGGCCGACCGGCCGACCGACCTGCGCCCTCCGGTGGCGATCGAGGGGCACCACGACTACCTGACCGAAATCCACCCGCAGGCCGAGGCCTTCGTGCGCACCCTGGCCGACCGCTGGCAGCGCGGTGCGGCCTTCTTCATCGACTACGGTTTTCCCGAGGCCGAGTACTACCACCCGCACCGCCACATGGGCACGCTGACCTGCCACCGGGCCCACCGGCGTGACGACGACCCGCTGTCGGACCTCGGACTCAAGGACATCACGGCGCACGTCAACTTCACCGGCATCGCCCTGGCGGCCCAGGAGGCCGGTCTGGCCGTGCTGGGCTACACCTCGCAGGGGCGCTTCCTGCTCAACGCCGGCCTGGTCGAGCTGGCGCGTGAGGCCGGAGCGCGCGAGAACGCCATGATGCAGAAACTGGTCAACGAGCACGAGATGGGCGAGCTGTTCAAGGTGCTGTGCTTCGCGCCCGGGGCCAGCGCCAGCGGCTGGACCCCGCTGGGCATGGCCCATGGCGACCGCACCCACCGCCTGTGAGGTCCGCATGATCCGCTGGATGATCATCATCTTCCTGGCCCTGCTGCTGATCAGCTGGTTCACGCCCCTGCTGCACAAGCTGGGTTTCGGAAAGCTGCCGGGCGACTTCCGCTTCAAGGCTTTCGGGCGCGAGTGGTTCATCCCGCTGACCACCACCATCCTGCTGAGCTTTGTCGCCAGCCTGATCGGGCGGCTGATCTGACACGCCGCCTGGTACCCCGTGGGGTGTCTTGAATGACGGGAACCTGGCCCCATCTGCCCGGATATCCCTGCTTCGGAGCCGCTTCATGTCCACCGAATCCCTGCACGTCGTCTGTCCCCACTGCCACACCACCAACCGCGTCGCTCGCGGCGACCTGGGCAAGGCGGCCGATTGCGGGCGCTGTCACCGCGCGCTGTTCGAGGGTCACCCGGTGGCGCTGGATGAGGTGGCTTTCGAGAAACACGTCTCGCGTTCCGACCTGCCGGTGCTGGTCGACTTCTGGGCACCCTGGTGCGGCCCGTGCCGCATGATGGCGCCGGCCTTCGAGCAGGCCGCGGCGCGGCTCGAACCCGGCATGCGCCTGGCCAAGGTGAACACCGAGGAGGCGCAGAACCTCGCTGCCCGCTTGCAGATCCGCAGCATTCCCACCCTGGCGCTGTTCGTCGGCGGGCGGGAGGTTGCGCGCCAGCCAGGCGCCATGGGGGCGAACGACATCGTGCACTGGGCACAGGCCAATCTGCGGGGCTGAACCCGCCGGCCGGCTTGAGGCCCCTGTTGCCGTGCGTTATCGTTCGGCCATGACGCAATCGCTCAACAACGACAACCCCTCGATCACCTCCGGTTTCGCAACCGGCAGCGGCCGGCTGCTGGCCGATGTCGGCGGCACCCATGCCCGCTTTGCCTGGCAGGCCGCAGCCGGCGAACCCCTGGAGCATCCCCGGGTGTTGCCCGTGGCGGACCATGCCGGACTGGAGGATGCGGTGGCTGCGTATCTGGAAGGCCTGAAGCGGCCGGTGGCCGAGGCGGGCATTGCCATCGCGACCGCAGTGCTGGGCGATGCGGTGCGCATGACCAACCATCCCTGGGCTTTCTCCCAGCAGGCCCTCAAGCGCCGTTTCGGTTGGTCCCGCCTGCTCGTCGTCAACGACTTCACCGCGCTGGCGCTGGCACTGCCGCTTGTCCCGCCGTCCGAGTTGCGGCCTGTCGGTGGCGGTGTGGCGGTGCCGGGCACGCCCCTTGCCCTTCTGGGGCCCGGCACTGGGCTGGGCGTCTCCGGCCTGGTGCCGGATGGACGCAGCGGCTGGCTGCCGCTGGCCGGGGAGGGCGGGCATGCCACCTGGAACGCGCTTTCTCCCCGCGAAGTGCTGGTGCGTGAGCAGCTTTCGCAGCGTTTCGGGCATGTCTCGGTCGAGCGTGTGGCCTGCGGCCAGGGCCTGGCCGATGTGCATGCCATCCTCTGCGCTGCCGACGGGGTCACGCTGTCGGGCAAGCTCCTGCCCCGCGACGTCACCGAAGCGGCCCTCGTGCACGGGCAGCCGCAGGCGCTGGAGACCCTGAACCTGTTCGCGGCCACCCTGGGCACCTTCGCCGGCGACCTCGCGCTGACGCTGGGCGCACGCGGCGGCGTCTATCTGGGCGGCGGCATCCTGCCGCGCATGGCCGACTGGTTCGTGCAGCACTCGCCTTTTCGCGAGCGCTTCGAGGCCAAGGGCCGCTATGCGGGCTACCTGGCCTCGATTCCGGTGTGGATCATCACCGCCGACCCGTCCCCTGCGCTGCTGGGTGCCGGGTGCGCCCTGGACAGCGCGCCGACCTGAAAGACCGTCAAGCGCCCACCTGGCGCACCTCGAAGGCCGGGGCCTTTCCCTGGCGGTCCTGGCCGGCGTAGACGGTCAGGTGCGGGAACGGGATTTCGATGCCGGCCGCATCGAAGGCGGCCTTCAGTCGCCGCAGGTATTCGCGGCGCACACCCCACTGCTCCAGCGGCAAGGTCTGGAACCGGCAGCGGATCACGACCTCTGAAGCACCCCATTCGTTGACCCCCGCCACCTCCAGGTCGTCCAGGATGCGCGGTCCGAAATCCGGATCCTCGCGCAGGGCCTGGCCGACCTCGCGCATCACCGCCATCACCTCATCGACGTTTTCGCGGTAGGCCACCCCGATGTCCATCACCGCATGGCTGAAGCCGCGCGTCATGTTGATGACCGTGGTGATGTTGCCGTTGGGCACGTAGTGGACGTTGCCGTCGTAGTCTCGAAGCTGCACATAGCGCAAGGTCACCTCCTCCACGAGCCCCGCATGCTCGCCCAGCCGGACCACGTCACCCTGGCGCACCTGGTTTTCCAGCAGCAGGAAGAAGCCGGTGAAGAAGTCCTTGACCAGGCTCTGGGCGCCGAAGCCCACCGCCAGGCCCACCACACCGGCCGCGCCCAGGATCGGGGCCACCGACACGCCGAGTTCGGACAGCACCAGCATGCCGGCCACCAGGCTGACCACCACCGCCACCAGGTAGCGGAACACCCGTCCCAGGGTCTCGGCCCGCTTGGCGGCTTCCCGGTCGTCGAGGCGCCCGGCCACGCGCTCGCGCATGAGACGGATGGCCCGCTGCAGGAAGGCCACCAGCAGCCAGGCGGCCACGATGATCAGGGTGATACGCAGCAGGCTGGTGGCCAAACCGCCCAGGCTGCTCCACCACTGGATGAACATGTCGATGGTCTTTTCGTTCATGGGACTCCTTTCTTCGTTGCGGCTCTCCGGTCGCAGACCGGAGCCGGGGGGCCGCCGGCTCGGCGGCCAGGGTCTCAGCCGGCAGCCGGGCCGACCAGTGCATCCAGGAAGCCCTGGCACCACCAGTGCACGTCCTGTTCACGGATGCGCCGCAGCAAGGCCTGGTGGCGTTCCTGCCGTTCGGGCTGCGTCATCTGCAGCGCACGCTGCATGGTTTCGGCCGTGCGCGAAATGTCGTACGGGTTGACCTGCAAGGCTTCGGCCAGCTGTTCGGCGGCACCGGCAAAGCGCGAGAGCACCAGCACACCCGGGTCGCCGGGATCCTGCACCGCGACGAACTCCTTGGCCACCAGGTTCATGCCGTCGCGCAGCGGTGTCACCAGGGCCACACGGGCGGCCTGGTACAGGCCGGGCAGGCGCCGGCGCGCCACGTTGCGGTGGATGTAGCGCACCGGCATCCAGTCGAGCTCGCCGAAGTCGCCGTTGATGGCGCCGCTCAGGCTCTCGAGCTCCTGCCTGAGGTTGGCGTAGGCATCGACCGACTCGCGGCTGGGCGAGGCGATCTGGATCAGGGTGGCACTGCCGATGTTCTCGGGGTAGTTCTGCAGGAGCTGGCGGAAGGCTCGCAGGCGCTGGGGCAGGCCCTTCGAATAGTCCAGGCGTTCGACACCCAGCAGCAGGCGTCGCCGGGCGTACTCCAGCCGCATCTGCCGGAACATGTCCTGCGATTCGCGCGATCTCGACAGGGCGGAGAACTCGTCGACGTCGATGCCGATCGGGAGCGCCTGCGCCCGCAGGGTCATGCCGAAGGCGCGAAAGGTGTGATCGTCGACCACGTCGGCGGCCACCTCGTGACCCACGTAGCGCGAGAAATGGGCCAGATCGGCCTGGCTCTGGAAGCCCACCAGGTCGTAGGCGAACAGCGAACGCATCAGCCAGTCGTGTTCGGGGATGGCCGCCAGGATCAGGGGCGGCGGCAGCGGGATGTGCAGGAAAAACCCGATCCGCTGGCGGCAGCCCATGGCCCTGAGTTCGGCGGCCAGCGGAATCAGGTGGTAGTCATGCACCCAGATGATGTCGTCCGGCCGCAGCAGGTTGGCCAGCCTGTGCGCGAACATCTGGTTGACCCGCCGGTAGCCGCCCACGAAGCCGGCGTCGAAGTCGGCCAGGTCCAGGCGGTAGTGGAACACCGGCCAGAGCACCCCGTTGCTGTAGCCGAGGTAGTAGCTGCGGTGGTCCTCGCTGCACAGGTCCACCGTGGCCAGCTGGACCCGGCCGGCATGACCCAGGTGCAGCTCGCCCTCGCCCGGCGTGCCACCCTCGACCACCTTGCCGCTCCAGCCGAACCACAGGCCCCCCGTGGATTGCAGGGCCTGTCCGAGCGCGACGGCCAGGCCGCCCGCCGAGGGCTTGCGCGGATCGCCGATGCGGTTGGAGACGACGACCAGGCGGCTCATATCACCGTGTCCCAGGCGGCCGACAGGCGCACAGCCGCGTTGATGATGCCCACCATCGAGTAGGTCTGCGGGTAGTTGCCCCACATCTCGCCGGTCACCGGGTGGGTGTCCTCGGACAGCAGGCCCAGACTGTTGCGCGCCTGCAGCATGGTCTCGAAGATGGAGCGTGCCTCGGCCACGCGGCCGACCCGGGCCAGCGCATCGATGCGCCAGAAGGTGCAGATGTTGAAGGCGGTCTCGGGCTTGCCGAAGTCGTCGGCCGCCTCGTAGCGGCGCATGTAGGGTCCGTCGCACAGCTGGGTCTCGAGCGCGTCGAGGGTGGCGATGAAGCGCGGGTCCATCGGATCGATGAAACCGACCTCGGCCATCAGGAGCACGCTGGCGTCCAGGTCGTGGCCGCCGAAGCTCTCGGCGAAGGCCTGGCGCTTCTCGCTCCATGACTCGCGCAGGATGCGCTCGCGCATGGCCCGGGCATGTTCGCTCCAGTGTGCTTCGCGTTCGGGCAGGCCGAGCGTGCGTGCGATCTTGGCCAGCCGGTCGCAGGCGGCCCAGCACATCAGTGCCGAGCTGGTGTGGACCCGGGCCCGGGTGCGCAACTCCCACATGCCGGCATCGGGCTGGTCGAAGATGGCCACCGCCTTGTCGCCGACCGCTTCCAGGCGCCTGAAGTCGGCCAGGCCGGCCGGATGCAGCAGGCGCCGGTCATGGAAGGCCTGCGAAGCCGCGAGCACGATGTTGCCGTACACGTCGTGCTGGAAGTGCTCGTGGGCCTGGTTGCCGACCCGCACCGGGCCCATGTCCCGGTATCCCGGCAGGTTCTCGCAGATGCGCTCGGGCAGGTCGCGCTCCAGGCCGATGCCGAACAGGGGCTGCACATGTCCGCCGTTGGCGCCGACCACGGCATTGGTCAGCCAGCCCAGGTAGTCCTCCATGGTGCCGACCTCGGCCAGGCTGTTGAGCGCCCGCACCACGAAGAAGGCATCGCGCAGCCAGCAGTAGCGGTAGTCCCAGTTGCGCTGGCTGTGCGGCGCCTCGGGGATGCTGGTGGTCATGGCAGCCACGATCGCGCCCGTGTCCTCGAACACCGACAGCTTGAGCGTGATGGCGGCGCGGATCACCGCATCCTGCCACTCCAGCGGGACCGCCAGGCGCTGGCTCCAGTGGCGCCAGTAGGCGATGGTCTCCTGCTCGAAACGGCGGGCGGTTTCGCCCACGCCGCCTTCGAGCGTCTCGTCGGGGCCGAGCAGGAAGTTCGATTCATGCGTCAGCAGGAACGGGTGGCCGCTGAGCACGTGGGTGATGCCGGCGTCTGTCTGCAGGCGCAGCGTCTGCTGTTCGCCGACGTAGCGGATGTGGTTGCTGCCCGAGGTGATGGTCGGGCACTGGGCTCCCCATCCGTAGCGGGGTGTCAGCCGCACCCGGATTCGCGGGGTGCCCTCGAGCGGGCGGATGCGGCGCACCAGCATGGTGGGGCGAAAGAAGCGGCCGCGCGACGGGAACCGGGGAGCGAAGTCGGTGATCAGCACCCGCTGGCCGTGGCGGTCGGTCAGTTCGGTCTCCAGCACGGCGGTGTTCGGTATGTAGCGCTGGCGGCTGCTGGCGAAGTCCTCGATCTCGATCGCGAAGGTGCCCGCGTCGTCCTCGCCCCCCAGCAGGGCGTGGAACACCGGGTCGCCGTCGAAACGGGGCAGGCAGCACCACACGACGCGCCCGCGCGGGTCGATCAGGGCGCTGAAGGCGCAGTTGCCGACCACACCCAGCGACAGGCTGGCCTGTGCTGGTGGCGCAAAACGGGAGGGTTCCTGCAGGGAGGGCGTTGCCGTGGGGGACAGGGTTGTCATGACTGGCTCGTTATGGAGAGCTGGCCCAGCCAGCGGCGCAGGGACGGCGGATCGGCCACGCGGTGGCTGGCGCAGCTGGGGCCGTCGCCCACCTTGATGCCGATGCCTCCCATCTGCTGCACGCGCCGGAAGCCGGCCTCGTCGGTGACGTCGTCACCGGCGAACACCGGCAGCCGGCCCCGGAAAGGCGGCTCGCGCAGGAAGGCGGTGATGGCCTCGCCCTTGTTGACCGTGGACGACTTGACCTCCACGACGGCCTTGCCCTGCAGCAGGTGCAGGGACGGCTCGCCGGCGATCGCCTGGCCCATGCGGTCGCGGCACAGGTCCTCCAGGTCAGGCGCCTGCCGGTAGTGGACGGCCACCGAGTGCGACTTGTGTTCCATCAGGAGCGCGGGGTGCCGGGCCACCAGTGCCCGTGCCGCGGCCAGGGCTGCCTCCAGGGGCGGCGCCGGCGCCACCGCCATGTCCTGGCCGGCGCGGCGCCTCACGGCTCCGTGCTCGAACGCGGTCGGCAACTGCAAGGGGGCCAGAAAGGGGTCGAGGTCCTGCTGCGCGCGACCGCTGACCAGCGCCAGCGCCCCGCCCAACTGCCGGTGCAGGCGTTGCAGCGTGGGGCGCAGGTCCGGATCGACGCGCACCGCGTCAGGGCGCGGCGCCAGGTCTGCCAGCGTGCCATCGAAATCCAGGAACAGTGCCGCGGCACCAGGCAACTGCTCGGGCGGGCTCCTCATCACAGGTGCGACCTTATCAGAGGGCGGGAGTTCCCGACCGTTTCGGGCGGTCATGGGGCAGGCGGCTGCGGGCCCCCGTGCGGCATGCCCTGCTCGATGGCCGTCTGGTGGGCCGCCTGGACCCGCTGTCCGATCTGCTCGCCCTCCAGTCCCGCGGCCTTCGCATCTTCGGCGACCCCGGCGGTGTCGACCGACAGCGCCAGCGCCAGCGCCTGCCTCAGACGCGCCGCCTGCGGGTAGGGGGATTCGCCATGTCCGAGCCGGCCCCGCGCGTCGCACTCGCAGGCCAGCAGGACCTCGTCGAACCGCTGCGGCCGTCGCAGGGCGTCGCAACGCTGCAGCAGGCGCAGCAGCGCGGCCGGCCCGAACGACATGCAGCGGTGGATGTGGCCATGCTCGCGGGCCACCACCTCCGCCAGTTCTCGGCATTCGCGCGGCACCCGCCAGCGTTCGCACAGCGGGCGCAGCAGCCGCACGCTGCGCTCCTCGTGCCCCAGGTGCCTGGGCAGCACATCGGCCGGCGTGGTCCCCTTGCCAAGGTCATGGCACAGGCAGGCGAAGCGCACCGGCAGCGAGGCCGAGAGGCGGGCACTCATGTCCAGCACCATCATCAGGTGCACGCCGGTGTCGACTTCGGGGTGGTAGTCGGCCCGCTGGGGAACGCCCCACAGGCGGTCCACTTCGGGCAGCAGGCGCTGCAGGGCGCCACAGTCGCGCAGCACCTCGAACATGCGACTGGGCTGCTGCTCCATCAGGCCCCGGGCCAGCTCCTGCCAGACGCGCTCGGCCACCAGATGGTCGACCTCGCCGCTGGCCACCATGCGGCGCATCAGCGACATCGTCTCCGGCGCGACCGAGAAATCCGCAAAGCGGGCGGCAAAGCGGGCCAGGCGCAGGATGCGCACCGGGTCGTCGGCAAACGCGCCGGTGACGTGCCGCAACACCTTGTGCCGCAGGTCGTGCAGGCCCCCGTGCGGATCGATCACCGGTGCCTGGGCCGGGTTGTCGGCGTGCGCCTGCGCGATCGCCATCGCGTTGATGGTCAGGTCGCGCCTGGCCAGGTCCTCTTCCAGCGTGACCGAAGGATGTGCCTGGAAGTCGAATCCGTGGTAGCCCGGAGCGGTCTTGCGCTCGGTGCGCGCCAGCGCGTATTCCTCCCGGGTCCGGGGATGAAGGAACACGGGGAAATCGCGGCCGACCGGCACGAAGCCGCGCCCCAGCAGCGCCTCGGGTGTGGCCCCGACCACCACCCAGTCCCGGTCCACGTGGGCGTGCGCATGCCGCTCGCGGGCGAGCAATGCGTCGCGCACCGCGCCGCCCACCAGATAGATGTCCATGACGCGAGTTTAGGCCGGAGAGCGGCCGGCCGGACGCCCGGGGACCTCAGGTCCAGTCGGGCCGCGACCGGTAGGGTTCCTCGAAATCCAGGAAATCGCGCTCGGCCAGTGCCTCCCGGATCCAGGCCTGCACCGCGGGCAGCGCGGCCACCCGCTCGACATAGTCCTGCACCCTGGCCGGCACCGGCAGCGCGTAGGTGCGCAGTCGCATGCACACCGGTGCGAAATAGGCGTCGGCGATGCCGAAGTGGCCGAACAGCAGGGGTGCGCTGCCGTCGGGCAGTTGCGCCGGCTGTTCGTCAAGCAGATCCTGCCAGAGCCGGCACAGGCGCTCCACATCGGCGCGCACGGCGGGCTGGTCGCGCCAGATCAGCCGGCCGGTCTCCGGCAGGCTGGCCTCGATGTTCATCGGGCAATGACTGCGCAGTGCGCCGAAGCCGCTGTGCATTTCGGCGCAGACGCTGCGGGCCCGGGCGCGCTGGCGGGGGTCTTCAGGCCACAGACGGCGGCCGGGGAAACGCTCGGCCAGGTATTCGGCGATGGCCAGCGTGTCCCAGACAACCAGGTCCCCATCCACCAGGACAGGTACCTTGCCCACAGGGCTGATGCCCCTGAGCGCCTGCTTGAACTTGGAGTCTTCACCGAACGAGTCGAAGCGCAGCATCACCTCCTCGAAGTCGATGCCGGCCTGGCGCATGAGCACCCAGGACCGCATGGACCAGGACGAGTAGTTCTTGTTGCCGATCAGCAGTTGCAGGGCCAAGCGCTTCTCCTGTCAGAGGGCCCGCGCCCTCTCAGGCGTACTTCTCGAGAATCCGGGCCGAGCGTTCGACCTCGCGGAAGGTGTCGACTTCGGACTCCGTGGTGGTCACGGCCTCCATCACCGAGCAGGCCATCATGCGGTAGAAGGCCTTGTCCATGGCCTTGCGGGCGGCCGACATCTGCTGGGCCACGTCCTCGCAGGGGCGTCCCGCCTCGACCATGTCGATCAGTCCCCGCACCTGGCCCTCGATGCGTTTGAGGCGGTTGACCACGTCGCGCTGGTGCTCGCTTCGGTAGACGGATGGTTTTGGGGTGGTGTTTTTCGGTGTCTTGGGTGTGGCGGCCATGTCGGCTCCTTTGCGAGCCGGGAAATTGCGGCCCGTGCTCCAGTGTGCCAAAAAAAACGGTCTCCGGTCCGTCCGGACGTCCATCGGGCCGCAACAGTCTGGTTATTTACCCTACCCCCTAGGGTAGACACCAATGACGCCGCGCCTGAGCCCGGCTAACGTGCAACTCACGCGGTTGGCTTGACATTTGTCAACCGCGGCCTACACACGATCCGTGCAAGACGAGGAGAAAAGATGACGAGCTGGAAACGAATCCCCCTGCTGCTGGCCTTCGTGCTGGGAGCGATGGGGCTGACGGGATGTGGCACCCTGGCCACCATCAGCAAGCTGGAGGATGGGGCGGGCGCCGAGGCTTCCCGCATGTGGGACCGCTGGGTCGAAGGCAATGGCGACATTGCGGTGGCGACCACCTGGGAGCGGCGGGTCAAGGACGGCGTGAGCGCCCAGGACGTGGAGGAGATCCTCAAGCTGGTCGCCGTCGAGCGCAACATGCGCGATGTCGGGGTGCTTCCCCTGTCCAAGGAGCTGGAGGCGCGCTCCGGCAAGAAGGAGAAGCTGCTGACCGTCTACTCCTACTGCAGCCCTCCGACGGCCCGCCGCATGGTGGACTTCAGCCCGCACATGGCGGCCTACCTGCCCTGCCGCATCAGCGTGGTGGAGCATGACGATGGCAGCCTCTGGCTGTACACGCTCAACATGGACATGATGATCAAGATGGGACGCAAGCTGCCCTCGCCCCTGAAGGAGGAGGCCAAAGCGGTGCGGGACGCCATCTACGAGATGATGGAGCGCGCTTCCAAGGGCGAGTTCTGAGCCATTTCTCCGCGGCCGCCACGCCTTGGGGCGGGTGGCGGCCACCTTCCCAATTCCTTCAACCAGAGACTCGGGGACAACGCATCCCCGGCGGGCGCCTGTGCCTGCCCACCCGACACCACGAGGAGACACGCATGAACCTGACCACTCAAGCCGTTCGCACCGCAGCCGCCCTGGCCCTGGCCGGCACCCTGCTTCCGGCCCATGCCACCAACGGCTATTTCCCGCATGGATTCGGCCTCAAGGCCAAGGGCATGGGCGGCGCATCGGTGGCCATGGCGCACGATGCCTTCGCCGGCGTCAACAACCCCGCGTCTGCCGTGTATGCGGGCAACCGCTGGGATGTCGGCGCCGAGGTGTTCATGCCCAAGCGCAGCAGCACCGTCACGACACCCATGGGCGCGATGGAAATCGAGAGCGAGAACAGCGCCTTCCTGATCCCGGAGTTCGGTTACAACGTGAACCTCTCGAGCCGGCTGGCACTGGGTCTGACCGTGTACGGCAACGGTGGCATGAACACCGAGTACCCGGCGGTGTTCCCGGGTGACACGAACTTCATGTGCAGCAGCCCGACCACCTGCGGCACCGGCAAGCTCGGTGTCGACCTGATGCAGCTCATCGTGGCCCCCACGCTGGCCTACAAGATCAGTGACGACCATGCGCTGGGTGTCTCGCCGCTGCTGGTGTACCAGCGGTTCAAGGCCTATGGCCTGCAGGCCTTCGGCCTGCCCAACCAGGGCAGCGACAGCAGCCGTGGCCTGGGCATCCGCCTGGGTTACATGGGGCGGCTGGGTGACCGGGTGACCGTGGGCGCATCCTGGTCGCCCAAGATCGACATGAGCCGGTTCGAACGCTATTCGAACCTGTTTGCCGAGAACGGTGACTTCGACATCCCGGAGAACTACGCCATGGGCGTGGCGCTGCAGGTCACACCGACGGTGCAGCTGGCGATGGACTACTCGCGCATCAATTACAGCGGCGTTCCTGCGGTGGGCAATGCCAGCCTGGCGAACTTCGCGAACGGATTCGGTGCCCCGGACGGGCCCGGATTCGGCTGGCGCGACGTCAAGGTGTTCAAACTGGGGGTGCAGTGGCAGATGGACAGCCGGTGGACACTGCGCGCCGGCTACAACCGCGGCACGAACCCCGTCACCGCCGATGACGTCTTCCTCAACACCCTGGCGCCGGGCGTCATCCGCGAGCATTTCACCGTGGGTGCCACCTGGGCCATGGCACCGGACACCGAGCTGACCCTGGCTGCCTGGCACGGGCGCAAGAACAGCGTGACCGGCACCGTCCCGGCGCCGACGACCATCGCCATGAGCCAGAACGGCTTCGGTCTGCAGTACAGCCGCAAGTTCTGACCGCCGAGGGCGGCGTCCCTCAGGATCCGCGCAGGCGATTGAGGCGTCCGCGCCCGCCCTGGCCGCCGAGGTAGGTCGGTGCCACGGCATGCACGGACGCCGGCTCGATGCCCAGGCTGCGCAGGTCGGGATGCCGGCCGCTGGCCACGTTGTCCACGAGCATCGAATCCAGGTTGTCGCGGCTCATGAGGGGCTCGCCCGGCGCCAGTTCCATCAGCAGGGCCTGCAGACGTCCGACAGACCGCGGCAGCGGCAGCACCCGGCGCTGCCGGCTGCCGTGGCGACCGGCCAGGCGCACCAGGTCGGCCAGGGTGAGCACATCCGGGCCGACACACTCGATGATCTCCGTGTGGCCGCCTTCGGCGCGCACCGGCCGTTCCAGGCAGGTGCTGACCGCCCGGGCCACGTCACCGACCCAGACCGGCTGGAAGCGCGCACCGGCGCCGGCCAGGGGCATCACCGGAAAGAGGGCCTGCAGCCGGGCGAACAGGTTGAGGAACCGGTCGTCCGCGCCGAAGATGACGCTGGGGCGCAGCAGCGTCAGGTCGAGTCCGGCTTCGGCCAGGGCCGCTTCGCCGCGCGCCTTGCTGCGCTGGTAGCGCGAGGGGCCGTCGGCGTCCGCGCCCAGGGCGCTGACGTGCACCAGGCGGCGCACGCCCGCCCGGCGGCAGGCCTGGCCCAGCTTGCGGGCCAGATCCACGTGCACGCGCTCGAATGCGGCTTCGCTGCCGTGCAGGATGGCCACCAGGTTGACCACCGCGTCATGGCCTGGCACCAGGCCCGCCAGCGCGTCCGGGTCATGCACATCCGCTTCGACCACCGTCACGCGCGGCAGGTGCTGAACGGGGGCCGCGTTGACCATGCGGCGGGTGGGCACGGTGATGCGCCAGCCGGCGCGGTGCAGTTGTTCGCACACCTGGCGGCCGACGAAACCGGTGCCGCCCAGAACCAGGATGTTGTTCATGCAATGTCTTGAGGTCAGGGAAGGTCGCGGTCGGGCTCGGGCGCATTGACGGCCCTCGGTCCGACCGTGCCCAGCCAGGCCTGGAGGGACTGCGGCTCTGCGCTGAGCAGGGCAGCGTAGTGGGTGGTGTTGGCCAGCACCTGCTGCACATAGTCGCGCGTCTCGTCGAAAGGGATGTTCTCGATCCAGACCTCGGCCGGCAGGACAGGGCCTTCGCGCCAGAGGCGTGCACGGCCGGGCCCGGCGTTGTACGCGGCCGTGGCCAGGGGCAGTGAGCCTTCGAAGTCCTGCACGGCCAGGCCAAGGTAGGCGGTCCCGATGCGCAGGTTGGTGTCGCGGTCGTTGATCTGCTCCGGGCGGAACCGGGTCAGGCCGATGCGTCGTGCTGTCCAGCGCGCGGTGGCCGGCATCACCTGCATCAGGCCGGCAGCCCCGACGTGCGAGCGGGCGTTGGTCACGAAGCGGCTCTCCTGCCGGATCAGGCCGTACACATAGGCAGGGTCCAGGGCGACATCCTGCGCACGCTGCTGCACCTGCAGCAGATACGGGGTCGGAAAGCGCTGCCGGTGGTCCTGCACCGAGCGTGTGCGGTTGCTGGTGTTGATGCAGCGGTCCCACCATTGCTGGCGGCAGGCCAGGTCGGCTGCGGCCAGCAGCTCGCGGTCGCCCTTGCCGCCCGGGGTGTGCAGGGCGATGCTGTAATGCCACTCGCGCACGGCCTCGCTGCGCAGCCCCAGGGCCAGGGCCGTGCGGGCGCGCTGAAGTCCGGGGTGGCGGGCCGCCGCCTCGCGCTCCTCATCCGTCAGCGGTGCCGGGGGAGGTGGCGTGGTGATCGGCCTGCCCAGCGCCTCCATGGCCAGCAGCTCATGGAAGCCGGCCGGTGCCGCGATGCTGGCGTAGAGCTCGCGGGCCCTGACCGTGGCGGCGATCGGGTCGGGCTGCCCGAGGGCCAGCAGCGACCGTGCCTTCCAGTAGACCCAGGTGGCCTGTTCCTGTTGCTGCGGACTCATGGCATCGATGGCCTCGAGCACATGGCCCCAGGCACCCGCGTACAGGCCGGCCCTGGCCTTCCAGGCCAGGTGGTCGTCGACCAGATGGCCATCGATTGCGTGGGCGAAGTAGGCAAGAGACTCCGGCATGCGCCTTTGTGCCGCCCGCTTGCCGACCACCCCCCAGGCCCAGCTCCTTTCCTCCCGTGTCAGCTGCGTGACCCAGCGCTTGCGCAACAGGGTTTCGGCCGCCGCTGCCGGGTCCGACGAGGCCAGGCGGATCACCGCCAGGGTCACCATTTCCCGGGTCCGGGGGCGAAGGGCGGTGATCTTCTCGTCGAGGTAGGCGGCCGGATCGCGGGCGATCGACTCCACCTCGGGCACCCAGTCCGGATCCAGCATGGCCACGGCCTGACGGACCACGCTCTGCCGGTTCGTTTCCATGGCCAGCCGGGCGCGGCGCCACACCGTCTCGTCCGTCAGGTGGCCGCTGTCGAGAAAGGCCTGCGCGGCCGTGGCACAGCCGTCGTCGGCGTCGCGCTGGAGCAGCCACAGGCGCTCGACCTCGCGCGCGGCCTCGGCCGCCGGGCGGCGGGCCGCGGCGGCGTCCAGCATCAGTGCGTAGCAGGCGACCTGGCGGTCGTCGTTCATCCGGAAAAGGGGCAGCTCGGCCTCGAAAAGCGGCCACTGCCGCTCGCGTCCCAGATGCAGCAGCCAGTCGTTGCGCAGGCGGTCTTCCCAGTAGGTGCCTGCCATGCGGTCCAGTGCCTGGCGGATCTCCCCGGGTGCCGCGGTCTCCAGCCGGGCCCGCATCTCCCAGTAGCGGGCCAGGGGCTCCAGCGGGTGCCCGCCCACCTGCGGCAGCAGCTCCGACAGCGCGGTCACCTTGCGCTGGCTGTAGGCGTCACGCATCAGGAGCAGGGCCTGGTCCTGCGGCGTCTGGGCCAGCACAGGCCCGGCCAGGCACAGCGCCGCCATAATGGACACCATCCCTTTTCCGATCATGAGCGATGGACTCCCGAACATCCGCATTCGTTGCATAGGTGATTATGGACAGCAAAGACCCCGCGAGTTCCCCCCAGGCGCCAGCGACCCGGACCGGCGGTGGGAATTCACCGGCGCTCAAGGCCCAGTGGCGCAAGCAGCTGGTGGAGAGGCGAATCCAACTCGCGGACCGGGCCTGGCGCAACGATCTGCTCCAGCGGGTGATGCGTGTCTGGCTGATCGACCGGCCCGACACCGCCATCGGCGCGTACTGGCCGATCAAGGGCGAGTTCGACCCGCTGCCGGCCCTGTTCCGCTGGCAGGAAGCCGGTCTGGAGGAGGACGCCCAGAGCGCGGCCCGCCAGCGGCGCATCGGTCTGCCGGTGGTCAACAAGATCGACAAGACCCTCACCTTCTACAGCTGGTATCCGGGCTGCCCGATGGAAGAGGACGCCTACGGCATTCCCAAACCCAAGGACACCGAGGTCATCGAACCGACGCTGATCTTCGTGCCCTGCGTGGGTTTCGGGCCAGGCGGCTACCGGCTGGGCTACGGCGGCGGTTTCTACGACCGGACCCTGGCGGCCCTGCGTCCCAGGCCGTTCACGGTCGGCCTCGGCTACGACTTCGCCTACCTGCCGCAGCTGGAGCCGGAGGTCCACGACGTGCCGCTGGACGCCATCCTGGCCGACACCGGCGTCCAGTGGCAAAAGCCCTAGAGCGCGGGCGGCCCGGCGCATTCCTGCCTGACGGGTCCGCCGCGCTTCAGGGGTGTTCCGCGTTGGCGTGGGCCTGGGTGATGCGCTTTTCGTGACGGATCAGGTACAGGCCGCTGCCGACGATGATGGCCGCGCCCAGCCAGGTGTGGGCGGCGGGCAGGCTCTGCCAGATCAGCCAGTCCAGGCCGACACCCCAGGCCAGTGCGCTGTACTCGAAGGGGGCCACGGCCGAGGCCTGCCCATGGCGGAAGGCCTCGGTGATGGCCAGCTGCCCGCCAAAGCCGGTGACCGCCAGCGCCAGCAGCAGCCAGCCGTCTTCGGCCCTGACCGGAACCCAGGCCGGCGCCGCCAGCACGCCAGCCCCCAGTGCCACCAGCAGCATCATGGTGAACACCATGCTCTCGCTGCTGTCGGTTCGGCTGAGCAGGCGCCCGCTGACCGCGGCCACCGCGTAGCAAAGGGCGGCCCCCAGGGCGGCCAGGCCGCCGGTGGTGACCAGCCCGGCCGACAGGCTCGAGCCGTCCGGTCGCAGGGCGATCAGCACGCCGACGAACCCGGCGCCGATGGCCCACCAGTGGGCCCCGGGCACCCGTTCGCCGAGGACGGGCACCGACAGCACCGTGATCAGCAGGGGGGCCACGAAGAACAGGGTGTAGCTGGCCGACAGCGGCAGGTGACGCACCGACAGGGTGAACAGCGACAGCATCACGATGCCCAGCAGCCCGCGCAGCAGGTGCAGCGGCCACCGGATGCGCAGCAGGGTCGGCCAGGCCCGGCGCCAGCTCAGGTAGAGGATCACCAGCGGCAGCGCGGTCATGCCGCGCAGGGCGGCGATCTGCAGCACCGGGTATGCGGTCGCCAGGGTCTTGAGCACCGCGTCCATCAGGGCGAAGCAGGCCACCGCCACCAGCATGGCGACGATGCTGCGCAGGTTGCCGGAGGCGGGGTGGGTGTGGTGTGGCATGGGTTCGTCTCTCAAGCCGCGCAGTGTGCCCCAAAGCCGGCGCAGGGGTGGGAAAATGCGGCATGGCCCGACCCCGCTCAGCCTCCCACGACCTCAAGCGCGACCAGATCCTCGATGTCGCGGCGCAATGCTTCGCCCGCCAGAGCTTTCCGGCCGCGAGCATGAACGACATCGCCGCTGCCTGCGGCACCAGCAAGGCCCGCCTCTACCACTACTACGAGAGCAAGGAGGCCATCCTGTCCGACCTGCTCGACCGTTACACGCAGCGCCTGCTGGCCCTGATCGGCGAGGCCGAGGCCCGCGCCCAGCGCAAGAACCTGTCCGAGCGCGAGGCCCTCAACGAGCTGGTGCGCGCCTTCCTGACCGAATACGAGAATTCCGCCACCCGCCACCAGGCCCTGGTCTCGGACACCAAGTTCCTCGGGCAGGCGCAGCGCGAACTCATCGTCAACCGCCAGCGCGATGTGGTGTCTGCCTTCACCCGATTCCTCAGGCGGGCCTATCCGGGGCGGGTCACCCCGGCGAACCAGACCGCCCTGACCATGATGCTGTTCGGCATGATCAACTGGACTTTCACCTGGCTGCGCCCAGGGGGGGCGATGAGCTACGCCGCCTTTGCCGAGGAGGTGGTCCGGGTGCTCGAGCACGGACTGGCCGACACCTGATGCACCCGGTCATCAGGCGCAAAGGATTTACCGATGCGAAATTTGTTTCGATTAGGTAAAATGTAAAGATCATCCTGCCCATCCCACGGAGACCACCATGAGCAAAGCCTTCGCCTCCCAGGCCGACCTGGAAGACAAGAAGATCACCTTCGAACAGCTCAGCCCGCACTGCTGGGCCTACACCGCCGAGGGCGACCCCAATTCGGGCGTGATCATCGGTGACCGTTTCATCATGGTCAGCGACGCCACCGCCACCCCGGCGATGGCCAGGGACCTGATTGCCAAGATCCGCACTGTGTCCGACAAGCCCATCAAGTACGTGCTGCTGACCCACTACCATGCGGTGCGGGTGCTGGGTGCCAGTGCCTACTTCGCCGAAGGTGCGACCGAGGTCATCGCTTCGCGCGGCACCTACGAGCTGATCGTCGAGCGCGGCGAGCAGGACATGAAGAGCGAGATGGAGCGCTTCCCGCGCCTGTTCCGTGGTGCCGATTCGGTGCCCGGCCTGACCTGGCCCACCATGGTCATCGGCGACGGCCGGCCCGGTCGCCAGGGCAGCCTGGAGATCGATCTGGGCGGCGTCAAGGTCCAGATCTGGCATCCTGGCGCCGGCCACACGCGCGGCGACACCATCGCCTGGGTCGAGGAAGAGAAGGTGCTGTTCAGCGGCGACCTGGTCGAGTACGAGGCCGGCGTCTACACGGGCGATGCCCAGCTCGAGGAATGGCCCGCCACCCTGGAGGCCCTGCGCGAACTCAAGGCCGAGTTCATCGTGCCCGGCCGCGGCGAGGCCATGAAGGGCAACGACAACGTGAACAAGGCGCTGGACTACACCAGGCGCTGGGTGACCACCCTGTTCCAGGCCGGCAAGGAGGCCGTGGCGCAGAAGATGGACCTCAAGGCGGCGATGGCTCACACGCGCAAGAGCATGGACCCGGTCTTCGGCCATGTGTTCATCTACGAGCACTGCCTGCCGTTCGACGTCAGCCGGGCCTACGACGAGGCCAGCGGCATCAAGAACCCCCGCATCTGGACCGCCGAGCGCGACAAGGAGATGTGGGCCTCGCTGCAGGACTGAGCCGGCGGCCGGAATCAGAGCGGCCTGGCCAGGGCAGACAGATCCTCTTCGTAGCCCCTGAGCGTGCGCAGGGCGCGCTCGCGCTGCTGCGGCGTCGTGCTGTTGTGCA
>SBFS01000110.1 GCA_006227825.1 Burkholderiales bacterium
AGCAGCGGCGGCAGAGGCCATTTCGGCCTTGCTGATTTCCATGATGAACCTTTCGAGAATTTCTCTGACGAAAAACCTTGGGTGCCCCTGGGCCAGCTCTTGTGAAGCGGTGTCGGGACTTGAGGCCAGTGGACATGGGCGGACACATACCCCGCCGGACCCTGGCCCGTTTGCCTTGATTGAATTGCAGCCGGCATTATCGCACCGCAACATGGAAAATCCCAGCGACGCGCGCGGCCGGGGCCAAAAAGACAGCGCATTGGCGGTAATGCGACAATTCTCACCCCGTCCGCCGTGCCGGCCCTGAGGCCCCGGGCGCACCGAGTCCCGATCCCCATGAACATCCCTGCAAGCAACCCCGACGGCGGCACCACCGGTGCAGCCATCACCCCGGCACCGGCCAGCCTGGTGGCGCCCCCGCTGCCCCGGCGCATGGCCTGCTGGCTCTACGAAGGCATGCTGCTGTTCGGCGTCGTGTTCATCGCCGGCTACCTGTTCTCGACACTGACGCAGACCCGCCATGCGCTGGACAACCGCCACCTGCAGCAGGCTTTCCTGTTCCTGGTGTTCGGCATCTACTTCGTCTGGCTCTGGTCCAAGGGACAGACGCTGGCCATGAAGACCTGGCACATCCGGGTGGTCGACCGGCAGGGTCGGCCGCTGACCCAGGCGCGCGCCCTGCTGCGCTACGTCCTGTCCTGGGTGTGGGTGCTGCCCCCGCTGGCGGCCGGCGGCGTGTTCGGTCTCTCCGGTGCCGAGGTGTCGGTCCTGTTCGTGGGCTGGGTGCTGATCTGGGCCATCCTGGCCCGCTTTCATCCCCAGCGGCAGTTTCTGCACGATGCCATGGCCGGGACCCGGCTGGTGCACTACAAGCCCCCTGTGCCCCCCGGAAAGAAACGCTGGTGGATGTGAATGACCGTTAGCCCGAACTTTTCCCTGTGCGTCTATTGCGGATCGCGGCCGGGCACCGATCCGGCCTATGCCGACGCGGCACGCCTTGTCGGTGAATGGATCGGCCGGCACGGCGGTCAGCTTGTCTACGGCGGCGGTCGCAACGGGCTGATGGGCCTGGTGGCGCGGGCCACACTGGATGCCGGAGGCCGAGTGATCGGCGTGATCCCGCGTGCCCTGGTCGAAAAGGAGTGGGCCAACCAGGACTGCACCGAACTGCACATCGTGGAGACCATGCACGAGCGCAAGCGCGAAATGGCCGAGCGCGCCGATGCCTTTCTCGCCCTGCCCGGGGGCATCGGCACCTTCGAGGAGTTCTTCGAGGTCTGGACGTGGCGGCAGCTCGGCTACCACGACAAGCCGGTCGGCCTGCTGAATGTGAACGGCTATTACGACGGCCTGATGGCGTTTCTCGGACAGTCGGTCCAGCGGCAGTTCATGGGCGACTGGCAGATGGACCTCATCGCCTGCGGCGACGACCCCGGGCGTCTGCTGCCTGCACTCGTCCAGGCCGCAGGCATCACGGCGGCGCCCCGGCTGGACGCCATCTGAACACCAGCGGCAGTGCGACCGCCCGGATCAGACGGCCGATTCGTCCATCTCGCCGGTGCGGATGCGCACCACGCGCTCGACCGGTGTGACGAAGATCTTGCCGTCACCGATCTTGCCGGTGCGCGCGGCACGCACGATGGCGTCGACGCAGCGGTCCACGTCTTCGCTGCGGACCACCACCTCCAGCTTGACCTTGGGCAGGAAGTCGACCACGTACTCGGCACCGCGGTACAGCTCGGTGTGACCCTTTTGCCGGCCAAAACCCTTCACCTCGGTCACGGTCAGTCCGGTGACGCCCTGCTCGGCCAGGGCCTCGCGGACCTCCTCGAGCTTGAAAGGCTTGATGACGGCGGTGATCTGCTTCATGTGGCGGTGACTCCTCGATGGGCTGGCTTGGAACTCCCTTCGGATTATGCCCAACGACGGCGCGGGGCGCCGCCCCGCCCGGCCAGGCCGTCCGGGCAAGGTCTTCAGGCCCGGTAGCGGCTGGTGATCGGGTAGCGCCAGTCCTTGCCGAAACTGCGGTGGGTCACGCGGATGCCCACCGGCGCCTGGCGGCGCTTGTACTCGTTGATCCGGATCAGGCGCACCACCTTGTCCACGTCCGCCCGGCTGTAGCCCTCGGCGACGATCTCCTGCGGGCTGAGGTCGTTTTCCATGTAGCGCTCGATGATCGCGTCGAGCACCTCGTATTCGGGCAGGCTGTCCTGGTCCTTCTGGTCGGGACGCAGTTCGGCACTGGGGGGCCGCGTGATGATGCGTTCGGGGATCGGGTTCGACCCCGTGCCGTAGGGGTCGTGCGCATTGCGCCAGCGGGCAAGCCGGAACACCTGCGTCTTGACGACGTCCTTGATGACCGCAAACCCGCCCGCCATGTCGCCGTAGAGCGTGCAGTAGCCGGTGGCCATCTCGCTCTTGTTGCCGGTGGTCAGAACGATCGAGCCGAACTTGTTGGAAAGGGCCATCAGCAGGGTGCCGCGGATGCGCGCCTGCAGGTTCTCTTCGGTCGTGTCTTCGGGCCGACCTTCGAACAGGGGGGCAAGCGAGGAGCGGAAGGCGTCGAACTGGGACGCGATGGCAATCTCGTCATGGCGCACACCGAGGCGGGCCGCCATGTCCCGGGCATCGATCCAGGAGATGTCCGCGGTGTAGGGCGAGGGCATCATGACGCTGCGCACGCGCGCGCTGCCCAGTGCGTCCACCGCAATGGCGAGCACGAGGGCGGAATCGATGCCTCCGGACAGGCCGATGATGGCACCCGGGAAGCCGTTTTTGCCGATGTAGTCCCTGACACCGAGCACCAGGGCGTGCCAGAGGTCGGCCTCGGCGCTGTGGGCCCGGTCCATCGGCGCCTGCACCTGCCACCCGTCGCTGCCCGGCTCGAACGTGACCGGGAACAGGGTTTCCTCGAAGCTGATGGCCCGGCCAGCCAGCGCGCCGCCCGCATCGAGCACGAAGGAACGACCTTCGAAGACGATTTCATCCTGTCCCCCGACCAGATGGGCATAGACCAGGGGCAGCCCGGTGGCCTGGACGCGCGCGCGCATGTGCGCCTCCCGTTCGCCACCCTTGCCGGCATGGAAGGGCGAGGCATTGATCACCGCGAGCACCTCGGCGCCGGCGCGTTGCGCGTCCTGGGCCGGTGCATCGAACCAGGCGTCCTCGCAGATGAGCAGGCCGACGCGAAGCGCGCGGCCATCGTCCCCGGGCAGCTCGAACACGCAAGGCCCCTGACCCGGCACGAAGTAGCGGCGCTCGTCGAACACCTGGTAGTTGGGCAGTTCGCGCTTGGCATAGGTGTGCAGCACGACCCCGGCGCAGGCCACGCTGGCGGCGTTGTACAGCGAAGCGGTCCGCACGCTGCGGGCATGCAGCGCCCCGTCACCGCGGCCGTGGCTGCGGGCCGGATGTCCCACCACCAGATGCAGGCCTTTGAGGTGGGCGGTCCCGGCCACCACCTGTTTCAGGGCATCATCGCAGGCATCGATGAAGGCCGGCCGCAGAAGCAGGTCCTCGGCGGCGTAGCCGCACAGGGCGAGCTCGGGCGTCAGCAGCAGCCGGGCGCCCTGCCCGTGGGCGGCCTCGGCCGCTTCGATGATGCGCCGCGCATTGCCCGCCATGTCGCCCACCACGAAGTTGTACTGGGCCACGCAGATCTTGAAACTCATGGAAATCGATTATGTCACCCGGGTACACGGGTCACCGGCCACCCTGGAGCCGGCCGAGTGGGACCGGCTGGCCGATCTCGAACCGGACCCCAGTCCCTTCATCCGGCATGCCTGCCTGCAGGCCCTGCACGACAGCGGCGCGGCGACGGAAGCGACCGGATGGACACCCCGTTTCATCACCCTGAACGAGGGCAGCCGCCTGGTCGCAGCCTGCCCGCTCTACCTCAAGAGCCACTCCTTTGGCGAGTACGTGTTCGACTGGAGCTGGGCCCAGGCCCATGAGCAGCACGGGCTGGCGTACTACCCCAAGGGGGTGGTGGCCATTCCGTTCACGCCGGTTCCAGGCGCCCGTCTGCTGGCCGAATCGACGGCCGCCCGTCTGGCCCTGTTGCGCACACTGGAAACGCTGGCGCGCGACTGGCGGCTGTCCTCGCTGCATCTGCTGTTCAGCCGGCCAGCAGATCTGGAGGCCGCCAGCTCCCGGGGCTGGCTGGTCCGGGAGACGGTGCAGTTCCACTGGAGCCAGGCCGACGCGCCGCATGAGCGGTACACGGACTTCGACCACTTCCTGTCCACCCTGCAGCAGGAGAAGAGAAAGAAGATCCGGCAGGAAAGGCGCAAGGTGGCCGAGGCCGGCGTGAGCTTCCGGTGGGCAAGCGGTCGGGACATTGCGCCGGACGACTGGAATTTTTTCTGGCAGTGCTACGAGCGCACCTACCTGGAGCACGGCAACCCTCCCTATCTCAACCCCGGCTTCTTTCGACAGGTGGCCAGGGACCTGGAGGCACACTGGCTGCTGTTCACCGCCGAACGCAACGGCCGTCCGATCGCCAGCAGCCTGATTGCCCTCGACCCCCTGCGCCGGATCGCCTACGGCCGCTACTGGGGAGCGATCGAGCGGGTCGACTGCCTGCACTTCGAGGCCTGCTACTACCAGCCCCTGGATTGGTGCATCCGGCATGGCTACCGGCGATTCGAGGGCGGCGCGCAAGGCGAGCACAAAATGGCCCGCGCCCTGCTGCCGGTGCGGGCCTGCAGTGCCCACTGGCTGGCCCATCCGGCCTTTGCGGATGCGGTGCAGCGCTTCCTCGACCGCGAGCGGCAGGGGGTCGGTCACTACCTGGATCACCTGCGGCTGCGCGACCCCCGGCGGCGAACGCCCTCCTAGGCTGCCGCGGGGGCGACCTGCAAGACCGGCCACATGCAGACCGGAACCGTCACCCCGCGGCCGTCGTTACACTTGTCCACCATGGACGAAACCGACGTCTTCTTCACGCACACGATCGTGGGCGCCCCGTTTTCCGTGCTGATGGGCCGCAGGCTGGGCGAGCAAGACATCCGCTCGCGCGGTCTCCATGTCGACCCGAACTCCGCCAGCACGCGGCTGAGCGACAGCTGGCACGACTGGTGGGTCCTGTCCCACGCATCCGATCGGGCCGGGCGCCCGCGCCTGCGCCCTGGCCGGGGCCGCCGCTGGCTGGAGCGCCACGCGCTCTGGCTGGCACTGCTGGGCCTGACCCTTTCCCTGCTGTCCGCGGCCTTCTGGCTGTTCACGCTGTGGTTCTGAAGCACAACACCGACACGCTGACACTCGACCCGGTGGCCATGCAACTGGTCAACCGGGTGGCCAGAGGATCCCTGCTGCACGGGCAACTGCGCTTCGAAGGCGGCCTGCTGGTGCAGGGAGAACTGGAGGGTGACATCCAGGTTCAGGGTCACCTGGTTGTCTGGTCCGGCGCCATCGTGCGCGGCCGCCTTGCCGTCAGCGGCGACCTGTACCTGTTCGGGCGGCTGGGTGCAGCGGGCGGCCAGGCCGAGGACACCCTGCTGGAATGCCAGGGCATGGCCTATGTGTCCAGCACCGGCGTCTCCACCGGAACCTTGATGGCCCGACGGCTGCAGTTGTACGATGGTGCCGATCTGCAGGGGCCGTTCCGCACCCTCAAGCGCGGTGACAACCTGCCGGTGCTCAGGCACCCCCAGTCCTCACCGGCACAGGGCACGCAAGGCAGCACTTGAGGCAGGCGCCAGGTCGCTTTCGCGCAGGCCTGCCGAACGCATTGAACAAGGAGTCAGGGAAATGAACGAACACGAGCAAGGGCCCGACGCAGACGTGGGCACCTCCGCCGACAGCGCAGAAGAGTCCGCCGGCGGCGGGCAGCAGGCCCTGCCGCAGTCGATCGAGGTGGCGGTCGGCAGTGCGATGCCCCCGGTCCGGGTCCACGGTCTGCCCACGCTGCACGCCGCTGTCCCGGTCGCAGACGCCCCCGATGCCACCGAGCTCCCCCATGCCCGCAGCCTGCTGGCCGAGGGCATGCACTTCGTGGGCAATGCGCTCTTGCGCGGCCCGTTCAGCGTGTCGGGCCAGATCGATGGCAACCTGACACAGGCCCAGGGTGTCCAGGCGTCGGTGGTGGTGACCGAGACCGGCCGTGTCAGGGGTGACATCACCGCCCACAAGATCTCGGTCATGGGACACACGGACGGCATCCTGGACTCGGGCCACGGAGAGGTGACCCTGCACGACACGGCCACCGTCCACGGCCTGGTGCGCTACGGCCGCATCCAGGTCAATGGCGCCGACCTGAACGCGACCCTGGAACGGGTGTCGCCGGTCGGGAACACGAACGCCTGACAAGGCCGTCATGCCGTGGCGAAGCCCCGGACGATCCGAGGTGCAGACCTCGTCCACCCCCGTACCCGACGGCGAGAGCCTGCGCCAGTCGGCACTGGCCGCCAGCTGGCGAAGGGACCGGCGTGTGGCCCGGCGGCGCCTGCTCTGGCGCTGGACCCTCTGGGTGCTGGCCCGCTACGGATGGCTGCTCCTGGTGCTGGCTGCGTTGATCCTGGCCGCGATCCGGTATTCGCAAGCCCAGAAGGCCACCGAAAGCGCCCGCACCGTCTCGCTCTCTTCACCGCCGCGGGCCACCGGCCCGGCTTGGCCGTCGACCATGCACACACCCCGTCACCGACATCCGGTGGCACAGCAAGGAGCCCTCAACCATGAGCCAGAACCCTGCCTCCACCCGCCTCGTACCGGCTGACCGCCTGGGCGCCATCACCAGCCTGATCGCCGAAGGTGCCGAATTCGAGGGCAACTTCCACACGGCCCGGGACCAGGGAATCAAGGTCGACGGACGCCTCAAGGGGAACATCACCTTCGAGTCCGGCGGCACACTGCATGTCGGCCCCACGGGGGTGATCGAGAACACGCGCCTGGAGGCCGACTACGTGTTCATCGAAGGCAAGGTGCTCGGCGCCGTCATCGCCCGCAAGGCACTGGAAATCACCGGCTCTGCCACCCTGATCGGGGATGCCAGCTACGACGAGCTGATCGACATGCACCCGCGCGCACGCGTGCGCGGGAAGATCGAATACCGGGGCGACATCGACGCGGCCGCCGGCCAGTAGCCGCCCAACAGGAAAAAAGCCCGCCAGGTTGTCCTGGCGGGCTTGCAACGGCCGGTCAGCGTGCAGGGCATCAGGCCTGCAGCGACCTTTCGTATGCGGCAATGCCGTCCATGATCTCCTTGTGGGCGGCCTCCGGGCCTTCCCAGCCCTGCACCTTGACCCACTTGCCCTGCTCCAGGTCCTTGTAGTGCTCGAAGAAGTGCTCGATGGCCTTCAGGCGCATCGGGTTCAGGTCTTCCGGCTTGTTCCAGCGGCTGTAAAGGGACAGCAGCTTGGTCGTGGGAACGGCCAGCACCTTGCCGTCCTCGCCGGCCTCGTCGGTCATCTTGAGGATGCCGATGGCACGGCAGGGAACCACCACACCGGGCATCAGCGGCACCGGCGTGACCACCAGGACGTCGACCGGATCGCCGTCACCGGCAATGGTCTTGGGGACATACCCATAGTTGGTCGGGTAATGCATGGCCGTGTTCATGAAGCGGTCCACGAAGATCGCTCCGGTTTCCTTGTCCACCTCGTACTTGATCGGATCGCCATTCATGGGGATCTCGATGATGACGTTGAACGCTTCGGGAACCTTGCTGCCTGGGGTGACGTTGTCGAGGGACATGGAGATTGCTGAGAGTTGAGGAAGAAAGGGGAAGGCAGACCGCCCGCAGGTCGGCCGTCGCCGGCGGGACAGGACATGCATGACACCCGGGCCGGCGCGTCAGGATTAACCCTGATTTTACTGATTCCTGGCTTACTTCCGGGCCGGGGACACGCCACATGCGCGGCATTTGCCGCTACATTGCCGCTGTTGGCCAATCGCCCTGCCCTGCGCCCGCGCGCAGCGTCGGACGCGAGGAAGCAACGCAGCGGGGGTGATCCTCAGAGCGTTGCCCCCTCCAAGTCGAAGATGCAACGAGCAGGAGAAGCACATGGATGGTCAGTCTGCGCTGATATTTGCGCTGGTTTGCGGCCTGGTTGCCGTGGTCTACGGTTTCTGGTCACGCAGTTGGATTCTGGGACAGGACACCGGCAACGCCCGGATGCAGGAGATCGCGGGGGCCATCCAGGCCGGCGCCGCCGCCTACCTGGCCCGCCAGTACAAGACGATCGGCATCGTCGGGGTCGTGCTGACGGTGCTGATCGCCCTTTTTCTCGACATCACCACCGCCGTCGGTTTCGTCATCGGCGCCGTGCTGTCGGGCGCCTGCGGATTCATCGGCATGAACATTTCGGTGCGCGCCAACGTGCGCACCGCACAGGCGGCCACGCAGGGCATCGGCCCGGCGCTTGACGTGGCCTTCCGAGGTGGCGCCATCACCGGCATGCTGGTGGTGGGCCTGGGCCTGCTGGGCGTGGGCGGTTTCTTCTGGGCCATCGGCGGGCTGGCCACGCCGGACGCGGCCACCCTCAAGCCGCTGCTGGGCCTGGCCTTCGG
>SBFS01000044.1 GCA_006227825.1 Burkholderiales bacterium
AGGCAATACCCTTGAGGGCCAGCGCGATGCGAACCCGGTAGGAGGCGGAGGATCGGAAGTAGTTGTAGAGCTTCATGCCGCAAGGATATACCGGCGGACCCTCCGGTGTACGAGACATGACCACCCATGCGCAATCGGGTGCACCGCTGCTGGTGTTTCCCGAGAGCACCTTCGTGGCCGCCCCGGCCCTCTGCCCTTCCGGCTGGGCGGTTTCCTGGCGGCCTGTCATGCGGGCGTGCCTGTGGTTCCACTGACCGTGGTGGCCGCCGCGGTTCAGCTCAGGGACCGGGCGCGGCGCTCCATCCAGCGTGCCCTGGCCAAAGGTGAGGCCTGAGATGTGCCAGAGCCTGTACCCGCGGCAAGGGCTGCTCAGGCAGCGGCTCGGACGGCAGCCCCACCGTTGCGGCGATTGGCATCCGCCGCGGCCGCCATGCCACGCTGCACGTTGACCAGCGAGAGCAGCACCAGGCCCGCCACGAAGAACAGACCGGTGGACACGATGGCCAGCCGGTGATTGCCGTCGGTCAGCCAGGTCACCAGCCCGTAGGTCATGGGCCCGAGGATGGCGGACAGGCGCACCGCGAACATCCACAGGCCGTAGAACTCGGCCCGCCTCAGTTCAGGCGCCAGCACGCCGGCCAGCGCCCTGCCGGCCGACTGGCTGCTGCCCATGCAGAGGCCGGCGATCACGGCCGCCACCCAGAACAGCCCCGGCCCGGTGGCCAGGGCGGCCAGCACGGTCATCACGATCCAGCCCGCCAGGGTGATGCCCAGGGCCGGCCGGTGGCCGATGCGGTCCTGCACATAGCCCCAGGCAAAGGCACCCAGGGCTGCGGCGATGTTGACCAGGAAGATCAGCATCATGGTCTCGGTCTGCCGGAAGGACAGCACCTGCTCGGCATAGACGGCCGCCAGCGCAATGACCACCGAAATGCCTGCCTGGTAGGCGACCGAGCAGGCCAGCAGCGCGGTGAAGTCCCGGAAAGAGCGTGCCTCGTGCCAGGTCCTGGCCAGGCGCGCCAGCGAGGCCTTCAGGCCCGAGCCCTCGCTCGCCCTGACCTGGGGGCGCGCATGTTCCTTGAGCAGTGCGAAGGTCACCAGGGCCGAGGCACCGAACAGGCCGGCGGTGATGAGCATGGTCACCGGCACGAAATGGGAGGCCGGCAGGCCCTGCCCCTGGGCCCAAATCACGTACCAGAGGCAAAGCCCCAGGGACAGCATGCCCCCCAGGTAGCCAAAGCTCCAGCCCCAGCCGGACACGCTGCCCATCCGGTCCGGGCGGGCGAGTTCGGGCAGGAAGGCGGCAATCAGGGTCTCGCCGTAGGTGTAGAAGACATTGGACAGCACGATGGCCACCAGCGCCCAGAGCACATCGCCCGGGCCCGCGCCGGCCAGCGCGGCGGTGGCGACCACGCAGCCCAGGGTCGAGAGCACCAGCAGCCGCTTCTTGGCCGCACGCAGGTCGGCATAGGCTCCGATGGCCGGCATGGTGAACATGACGATGAGGCTGGACACCGCCAGCGCGCTGGTCCAGGCCAGGGTGCCCCAGGCCTGGCCGCCGGCCACGCCCCCGACGAAGTAGGCGCTGAAGACCGCTGTCAGGACGACCGTCGTATAGCCCGAATTGGCGAAGTCGTACATGGCCCAGCCGAACACCTCGCGCTTGCGCACGTCCGGGTTCAGGGCGTTGCGGGGAAACAGTTTCATGGCCGGTGGGGCGCCGGGCGCCAGAGCTGCGGATGGCGGCCAGTGTAGTGCCCCGGCGCTGTCCTGTCAGGGCATCACCCCGGTCCTTTCGCCGGCTCCAGGTAAGCGGTCAGGCCCGCCAGGGTGAACAGCTTCGGATAGTCGCTCTCGGGGATGCCGACCCCGCTGCCCTGGCTCAGGCCAATGATGAAATTGAGGAAGTCCATGGAATCGAGGTCCAGCGCCTCGCGCAGGTCCTCGTGCTCCGCCACCGTGCTCAGGTCGGCCTCGGGAGCGATGCCGGCGAGCACGTCGCTGGCCAGTTGGCGAATCTCGGCGGGGTTCATGAAGTTCCTCCGGAAAAAGGTTCAAAGACGCTCGGGACTCTGCAGCGCCTGCGCCACGCAGGCCAGCAGCTGGCCACCCAGGTGCCCGTCGCTGGTGCGGTGGTCGGCCGCCAGGCTGCAGTGGACCACCGGCCGCACGGCCAGTGCACCGTCGACCACCCAGGGGCGCTGCGCCACCCTGCCAAAGCCGACGATCGCCACCTGCGGTGGGTAGATCACGCCCTGCACCCGCTCGGCACCCCGGTCGCCCAGGCTGGTGACGGTGACGGTCGGGTCGGTCAGCTCGGAGCTGCGCAGCCCTCCGGCCCTGGCCCGCTGCACGAGGTCGCGCAAGGCTGCCATCAGTTCGGGCAGGCTCTGGCGGTCGGCATGGCGGATGGCCGGGGCGATCAGGCCTGCGCCGCGCAAGGCGATGGCCCAGCCGATGTGGATGTCGGTGGCCTGCGTGAAGCGGCCGTCGATGCAGAAGCCGTTGAGCTGCGGCACGGTTCGCAGGGCCACGGCCACGGCCTTGAGCAACAGCACCGCCGGCAGCAGGCGCTCGGCAGGAGGCCGGTCACGGTTGAAGGCTTCCACCCATGCCATGGCGGGACCGAAATCGATCGCCTCGTCCAGGTAGTAATGGGGGATCTCGCGCTTGGAACGCGCCATGGCCATGGCGATGGCCTGGCGCATCTGCGCCGGGTCGAAGCCTGCCGGCCGGGCAGGCGCTGCGGCAGCGGCCCGGTCCGCCGGGGCCTTTTTCTGGGCCGAGGCCGCCCGCTCGACATCGGCCCGGATCACGGCCCCATCGGCACCGCCTCCGGTCAGCGCGAACGGGTCCAGGCCGAGCTGCGCCGCCATCTCGTCGAGGAGCGACTCGAAGGCAAAGCGCACGTTCACCGCGCCGTGGCCGCGCATCGCGCCGCAGGGCGGCAGGTTGGTGTAGACGCGCCAGCCGCGGTAGCGCACGGC
>SBFS01000121.1 GCA_006227825.1 Burkholderiales bacterium
ATCCGGTGGTGGCCGTGCGCTGGGGTTCCGACGCCCTGGAGCTGGCCGACCTGAGCCTGGCCGCACCCGAGGGAGCGGGTGGTGCAGGCGGGACCAACGAGCTGCGGGCACCCTTCAACGGCAGGCTGGTGGCGCTGGCCGCCCGGACAGGCGAGCGCGTGACGCGGGGCCAGACCATGCTGACCATCGAGAGCATGAAGATCGAACACCAGATCGCCGCGCCCCGTGACGGTACGGTGGCCGCGGTGCCGGTGACGGCGGGCCAGCAGGTGTCGCCCGGGCAGGTGCTGGTGGTGTTTGAACCGGAGACGCCATGAACCCTGCCGACAACGCCACACTGGACGACGGTGAGCTGCAGGCCCTGCTCGACACCGTGCGCCGTTTCGCCGCCGAGCGGGTGCGCCCGAACCTCGATGCCTGGGAGGCCGCCGGCGAGTTTCCGCGTGATCTCTACCGCGAGGCCGCCGCGCTGGGCCTGTTGGGACTGGGATATCCCGAGCGCCTGGGTGGCACCCCCGCATCCTGGCGCGTGCGCAATGCGTTCTCGCAGACACTGGCACGTCACGCCACCAGTGGCGGCCTCATGGCCAGCCTGTTTTCGCTCAACATCGGGCTGCCGCCGCTGCTGGCGCATGGCAGTCCTGAGCTGCAGGACGAGGTGGTGCCGCCGGTGCTGCGCGGCGAGCGCGTGGCGGCGCTGGGCATCACCGAGCCCGGTGGCGGCTCCGACGTGGCGTCGCTGCGGACCCGCGCGCGCCGTGACGGCGACGACTACGTGATCGATGGCGAGAAGGTGTTCATCACCTCCGGCATGCGGGCCGACTGGGTGACGCTGGCCGTCAGGACCGATGCGGGCCACCGGGGCGCCGGCGGCATCTCGATGATCGTGGTGCCCATGGACCGGCCCGGCATTGCGCGCAGCGCGCTGCAGAAGATGGGCTGGCACTGCTCGGACACCGCGCACCTGCGTTTCGATGCCGTGCGTGTCCCGGCCCGCTACCGCCTGGGCGAGGAGGGTGCGGGCTTTCGCATGATCATGGGCAACTTCAACGGCGAGCGCCTTGCCATGTCGGCGATGGCACTGGGCTTTGCCCAGGCCTGCTACGACGAGGCGCTGGAGTGGGCGCGGCAGCGCCAGACCTTCGGCGCCGCACTGATCGAACGCCAGGTGATCCGCCACAGGCTGATGGACATGCGCATGCGCATCGAGTCCACCCAGGCCTGGGTGGATGCGGTCACCGCCCGCGCCGACGCGGGCGACGCCGGTCCGGACTGGGTGGCCCATGTCTGCCTCCTCAAGAACCATGCCACCCAGACCATGCAGTTCTGTGCCGATGCGGCGGTGCAGATCCTGGGCGGCATGGGCTACATGCGCGGCACGGCCAGCGAGCGCATCTACCGGGAGGTCAAGGTCATGATGATCGGCGGCGGCGCCGAGGAAATCATGAAAGAGCTGGCCGCGCGACAATCGGGTTTATGACGAGACACACCCCACCCCCTTCGGCCTTCGAGCCCGAGTTCATTGCCGGACTGAAGAACATCTTCGAAGACAAGATCGTGTTCAACCAGGTGCTGGGCCTGAAGATCACCGAACTGTTGCCCGACCGGGTTGTCGGGCAGATCCAGATGCGCCCCGAACTGATCGGCCACTACAGCCACAACCGGGTGCACGGTGGCGTCATCAGTGCCAGCCTGGACGCGATGGGCGGCCTGGCCTGCATGGCCGCGATCGGCGCGCGCCACATGGACGAGGCGCCGGCCCAGCGCCTGCTGCGGTTTTCCAAGCTCGGCACCATCGACCTGCGCATCGATTACCTGCGCCCCGGCATCGGGGAGCGGTTCGAACTGCATGCCGAGGTGCTGCGCCTGGGCTCGCGTGTCGCTTCCACCCGCATGGAGTTCCGCGGGCCCGACGGGCGTCTGTTCTCGGTCGGATCGGGCGCCTACATCGTCTCCTGATCCTGCCGTTCGGCAGGCTTGCGGCCCTGGGGCGGAACCCGCACCCAGGCCAGCAGGACCAGGGCCGCGAACGCGGTGTAGCTGGCCACGAAGACCCACCAGGGCAGGTCCCAGTACAGCATGCGTCCGAGCCAGTGTTCGATGAAGCTGTCGGTGTAGGCGTTCTGGCCGGCTGCCTGCCGCAGCTGCTGCTCCCAGACCGTCAGGGGGCACAGCCGGCCGAACCAGGCCTGGCCGGCGATGAAGACCATCATTCCCAGGTGCGTGATCCGCAGGCCGCGGTGGCGGACCCAGCGCCAGCCGCGCGCCGCCCCGGCGAGCACCAGCGGCAGCAGGCCGACCACGAACAGGACGATGGCCAGGTGCAGCAGGAGAAGGGCGTCGGCAAGCAGTCCGGCGGTGGTGGCGCTCATGTCCGTGAGTCTGCATCCGTGCGCACAAGAAGAAAAGCCGCTGCGCGGTCATGCGCAGCGGCCAGGAGGGTGAAGGGACCGCCGCAGCGGCGGGCGGTCCGCTGGCTCGCCCGGGGCCTCAGTTGGTCTTGAAGTAGTCCGACACCACCTTCCAGCGGCCGTCCTGGATCTGCGACAGGCGCGAGGCATTGCTGCCCAGCCGCTTCTGCGGGCCGAAGGTCATCTCGGCGCTGCCGAAGATGTCCGGCGGAATGACCATGGTGTCCATCGCCTTGATGAAGCTGTCGGTGCTCAGGTTCTGGCCGGCCTTGCCCGCCGCCCGGATGAAGGCGTCGATGATGGTGTAGCCGTAGACCGAGAACACGGTCGGGTCCTCGTTGAACTTGGTCTTGTACTTGTTGGCCCAGAACCGGATGGGCTGCGAGGCGTCGTCCAGGTAGGGGTTCTGGACCGTCATGGTCGAGTAGAAGCCGTTCATGGCCGGGCCGCCCAGCTTGTGGATCAGGTCGGTGTAGGAGGCGCTCGAACCCAGGAAGGTCGGGTTGAAGCCCAGGCGACGTGCCGTTGCGATGCCGCCGATGGTCTCCCGGATGATGGTGCCCATGACCACGAAATCGCACTGGGAGGAAGCCAGCTTCTGCATCTGCGAGGAGAAGTCGGTGGCGCCGCGCTTGAAGCTGGTGCGGTCGGTGAAGGCCATGCCGATGGTCTTGAGGCCTTCCTCGGCGCCGCGCAGCACCTCGAGGCCGAATTCGTCATCCTGGTACATGACGCAAACCTTCTTGGCGTCCTTCTGCTTGACCATCATCGGCACGGCCATCCGCATCTGGTCGTAGTAGGTGGCGGCGAACGAGTACTTGAGCCGGTGGAAGGGCTCGTACATCTCGCGCGCGGCCGTCACCGGAAGGAAGTTGATCACGTTCTTCTGGAACTGCACCGGCATGGCCGCCATGTTCTGGGCGGTGCCGATGTGGCCCACCATGGCGAAGATGCGGTCCTGGTTGACCAGCTTCTGCGCAGCCAGGACGGCGCGGCGGGGCTCGTAGCCGGAGTCCTCCACCACCAGCCGCAGCTTGCGGCCGTTCACGCCGCCCTGCTCATTGGCCTCGTCCACGCGCAGCATCATGCCGAAGCGCACCTGCTTGCCGAATCCGGCCAGCGGACCCGAGAGGTCCTGGATGGATCCGAGGACGATCTCGTCCTTGGTGACGCCCTGGGTCTGGGCCAGGGCTGCACCGCTGGCCAGCAGCAGGCTGGCGGTGATCAGCGTGAGTTTGCGTTTCATGCGTCTGTCTCCTTTGTGGTGGGATGGCGGGTTTCAACGGTACATGGCTTCGATCTGCTCGGCGTACTTCTGCTGCACCAGCTTGCGTTTGAGCTTCATGGTGGGGGTCAGTTCCTCGTCTTCGGCCGTCAGCTGGGTGTCGAGCAGCCAGAACTTCTTGATCTGCTCGACCCGGGCGAACTTCTTGTTGACGCTCTCGATCAGGGACTCGATCAGCTGCTGGACCTCGGCAGACCGGGTCAGGCTGGCGTAGTTGGAGAAGGGGACGTCGTTGTCCTGGGCGTACTTCTCGACGTTTTCCTGGTCGATCATGATGATCACGGTGAGGTAGGGCCGCTTGTCGCCGATGACCACGGCATCGGTCACATAGGGCGAGAACTTCAGCTCGTTCTCGATCTCGCTGGGGGTGATGTTCTTGCCCCCGGCTGTGATGATGATGTCTTTCATCCGGTCGGTGATGCGGAAAAACCCTTCCTCGTCGACCACGCCGACGTCGCCGGTGTGCAGCCAGCCATCGGCGTCGATGGTCTCGGCGGTCTTCTCGGGCAGGTTCAGGTAGCCCATGAAGACATTCGGCCCCCGGACCAGGATCTCGCCCGTGCCGGGGTCGAGCCTGACCTCGTTGTACTGGGCAGCCGGCCCGATGGAGCCGGGCTTGATGCGATCGGCCGGCACGCCGGTGGAGGCGCCGCAGGTCTCGGTCATGCCCCAGACCTCGAGCATGGGCACGCCCAGCGCGAGGTACCAGCGCACCAGGTCGGGCGAGATGGGCGCCGCACCGGTGACGAGGAAGCGCGAGCGGTGGATGCCGATGAGCTTGCGCACGTTGTCCAGCGCCAGGACCCGGGCGATGCGGAACTGCAGGCGCAGGCCGGCCGGGACGTCCTTGCCTGCAAGCACGAGGTCGGCCACGCGCTGACCGACGCCGATGGCCCAGGCGTAGACGGCCTGCTGGGTGCCGCTGGCTTCCTTGAGCGCGATCATGACGCCCGAGTAGAACTTCTCCCAGACCCGGGGCACGGCCGTGAACACCGTCGGGGCGATCTCGCGCACGTTCTCGGGCACCGTGTCGGGGTTCTCGACGAAGTTGAGCCTGGCCCCGGTGTACAGCGAGAAATACTCACCTCCCATGCGCTCGGCGATGTGGCACAGCGGCAGGAAGCACATGCACTCGTCGTTCTCGTCACGGGCGATCAGGGTGTTGTAGCCCCTGACGGTGTAGACCAGGCCCTTGTGTGCATGCATGGCCCCCTTGGGTTTGCCGGTGGTGCCGGAGGTGTAGACCAGGATGGCCAGATCGTCGGGCTGCACGGCGCGACTGCGCTCCTGCAGGGCCTGCGGGTGGCTCTTGGCATGTTCACGGCCGAGGGCGCGCAGGGCATCGAGGCTGATCACCTGCTCGTCCCGGAAGTCGCGCAGGCCTTCCATGTCGAACACCACGATCTTTCGCAGCATCGGCAGTTGTGAGCGTACCTCCAGCGCCTTGTCCAGTTGTTCGTCGTCCTCGACGAACAGCACCGTGGTGCGCGAGTCCTCGCACAGGTAGTGAACCTGTTCGGCCGCGTCGGTCGGGTAGATGCCGTTGGCGACGCCGTTGGCGCTGAGCACCGCCAGGTCGCTCAGCACCCATTCGATGTTGGTGTTGGACAGGATGGACGCCGTCTCGCGGGTGTTGAAGCCCAGCGCCAGCAGGCCGTGCCCGATCTCGCTGACCGCCTGCCCGACCTCGTTCCAGGTCCAGCTGCGCCAGATGCCCAGGTCCTTCTGGCGCAGCCAGACGGCCTCGCCGCGCTGCTGCACGGCATTCCAGAACATGGCCGGAATCGTGTCGCCGGCCAGGACCACCTCGGTCTGCGGCTTGATGTTGGAGAGATCCCACAGGTAGCTCATATCGTCGCTCTCAGATGCCCGCAGCCAGGCATGTGCAGGTAAGGGGGTGCTGCCTCATCGCCAGGTCTTCTTCTTCTTCCAGCGCCGGTCGGCGCGGACACCTTCTTCCTTCATGCCCAGGTAGAACTCCTTGATGTCTTCCTTCTCCCGCAGGCGTGCGCAGGTGTCTTCCATCACGATGCGGCCGTTCTCCAGCACGTAGCCGTAGTCGGCCGCGTTGAGCGCCATGTTGGCGTTCTGCTCGACCAGCAGGATGGTGGTGCCGCGCTCGCGGTTGATGCGCACCACGATCTCGAAGATCTCCTTGGTCAGCTTGGGTGACAGGCCCAGGCTCGGCTCGTCCAGCAGGATCAGGTCCGGGTCGGCCATCAGGGCCCTGCTGATCGCCAGCATCTGCTGCTGTCCGCCCGAGAGCAGGCCGGCATCCTGGCCAGCCCGCTCGCGCAGGATCGGGAAATAGCTGAACACCGCCTCCATGTCGCGGGCCACGCCGTCGCGGTCCTTGCGGGTGTAGGCACCCATGAGCAGGTTGTCGCGCACCGACAGCAGCGGAAACACCTCGCGGCCCTCGGGCACGTGCATCAGGCCCAGCTGCACGATGTGCGCCGGGTCCTGGGCGGTGATGTTCTCTCCCTTGAACTCGACCGATCCCTTGCGCGGGTCGATGATGCCGCTGATGGTCTTGAGGATGGTGGTCTTGCCGGCCCCGTTGGAGCCGAGCACCGTGGCGATCTCGCCGCGGCGCACCTGCAGGCTCACACCCCGGATCGCCTTGATCGGTCCGTATGCGCTCTCGACGTTGAGCAGCCTGAGCACCGCGTTGTCGGTCATCGGGGCGGTCATGCGCTCACCCCCTGGGCGGTCTGGCTGTCGCGGCGCAGGCTGGAGACGTCGTCCACCGAACCCAGGTAGGCCTCGATGACGCCGGGATGGCTCTGCACTTCGGCAGGCGTGCCCGTGGCCAGCTCGGCCCCCATGCTCATCGCCAGCACCCGGTCGGAGACCTTGGATACCAGGCTCATGTCGTGCTCGACCATCAGCACGGAGATGCCCAGTTCGTTCTTGATGTCGGAGATCCAGAAAGCCATGTCGTCGGTCTCCTCGACGTTCAGGCCGGAAGAGGGCTCGTCCAGCAGCAGCAGCCGCGGCTCTGTGCACAGGGCACGCGCCAGTTCGACCACCTTGCGCACGCCGTAGGGCAGGCCGGCGACCATGCTTTCGCGATGGTGCTGCAGCTCCAGGAAGTCGATCACCTGCTCGACCTTCTCGCGCGCCTCGATCTCGGCCTGCCGTGTGCCCCGGGTGAAGAAGGCCTGGCTCCAGAAGCCGGTGCGGCGGTGGATGTGGCGCCCGATCAGCAGGTTCTGCAGCACCGTGGCGTGCTCGAACAGCTCGATGTTCTGGAAGGTCCGCGCAATGCCCAGGCTGGCGATGCGGTGCGCGGGCTGGTCGGTCAGGACCACGCGGCCCTCGGGGCCCAGGTACTCGATGCTGCCCTGCGTGGGGTTGTAGATGCGGCTGATCAGGTTGAACACCGTCGTCTTGCCCGCGCCGTTGGGACCGATGAGGGTGAACACCTCGCCCTGGCGGACATCGAAGCTGACGTCGTTGACGGCCAGCACGCCGCCGAAGCGCACGCTCAGGTTGCGCGCCGACAGCAGCACTTCAGATGAATCGGTCTGGATGTGGCTCATTTGAGACGGTCCGATTTCTGGAACGATTTCTGCCGCTTGAACATGCCCTTGCGGTAGAACGGGAACAGCTGGAACCAGGCGCGGATCTTCAGCCAGCGACCGTACAGGCCCATCGGCTCGAACAGCACGATGGCGATCAGCACCAGGCCGTAGACCACCGCCTTGAGGCCCGTGGCCTCGCCGATGGCCGCCGGCAGGAAGTCCTTGCTGATCGAGATCAGCTGCGGCATGACGATGATGAAGATGGCGCCCAGGAAGGCGCCGTGGATGGAGCCCAGGCCGCCGATGACGATCATCAGCAGCAGGTCGATCGACTGCAGCAGGTTGAACTGCTCCGGCGACAGGAACATGATCTTGTGCGCGTAGAGCGCGCCCCCGATGCCGGCCAGGGCCGCCGAGATGGCAAAGCTCAGCGTCTTGTAGCGGGCCAGGTGGATGCCCATGCTCTGGGCCGAAATCTCGGAGTCCCGGATGGCCACGAAGGCCCGGCCGGTGGGCGAACGCAGCAGGTTGACGATGAACAGCGTCGAAGCCACCGTGATCACCAGGCACAGGAAGTAGAACTCGGCCGAGGAGTCGAGTTCCCAGCCGAACAGGGACGGGTAGCCCACCATCAGCCCGGCGTTGCCACCCGTGACGCTCTCCCAGCGCGCCATGGCCTCCTCGACGATGAAGCCGAAGGCCAGCGTGGCCATGCCCAGGTAGATGCCCTTGACGCGCAGCGCCGGCAGACCCACGATGACACCCACCGACGCGGCCAGCAGCCCGGCGCAGGCCAGCGCGATCGGGAAGGGGATGCCGGCGTTGACCATCACCGCCTGTGTGTAGGCGCCGACGCCCAGGAAGGCGGCGTGACCCAGCGAGAACAGCCCCGTGAAGCCGGCCAGCAGCATCAGCCCCAGTCCGACGACCGAATAGATCAGCACGAAGGTCAGCTGCGCCAGCCAGTATTCGGCGATCAGCCACGGCGCCAGCAGCAGGAACAGGCCCAGCAGGGAGTACCAGAACACATGGCCGCCGTGCTTGGCCAGCTTGATGTCCTGGTTGTAGTCGGTCTTGAAAATGAAGCGCATGGGTTTTTCTTCCGGGCCGCTGTCAGACCTTCTTGCGCAGTTGCTCGCCGAACAGCCCGTTCGGCTTGAGCACCAGCATGATCAGCACGACGATGTAGGGAGCGATGTCCTTGAATCCCTCGGGCAGGTAGAAGCC
>SBFS01000068.1 GCA_006227825.1 Burkholderiales bacterium
CGCCAGTAGTCCGGGGCCTGCGGCGCGCTCTTGACGCAGGACAGGCCGAAGGGGTGCGCCACCGCTTCCGAGCGCGCCACGAGTGCCGGGATGATGTCCTTGCCGAAATCGCGGCTGGATCCGCTCAGCCGGGCGTCGGCCCTGAGGGCCTCGAACAGGTAGTCGGCGTCGAAAACGTACACGCCCATGCTGGCAAGCGCATGGTCCGTGCTGCCCGGCATGGGCTGGGGATCGGCCGGCTTCTCGTCGAAACGAACGATGCGGCGCCGGTCGTCGATGGTCATCACGCCGAATCCCCGGGCCTCGGACAGGGGCACCTCGATGCAGGCCACCGTGCAGCGGGCGCCCTGTGCCACATGGTCGGCGATCAGGTTGGCGTAGTTCATCTTGTAGATGTGGTCGCCGGCCAGCACCAGCACATAGTCGGGTTTCTGGGCACTGAGGATAGAGATGTTCTGGAACACGGCATCGGCCGTGCCCTGGTACCAGGAGTGCTCGTCGATCTGCTGCTGGGCCGGAAGAAGGTCGATGTATTCGTTGAACTCGCTGCGCAGGAAGGACCAGCCGCGCTGCAGGTGCCTCAACAGGCTGTGGGACTTGTACTGGGTGAGCACCGAGATCCGGCGCACGCCGGAGTTCAGGCAGTTGGACAGGGCAAAGTCGATGATGCGGAACTTGCCGCCGAAATAGACCGCAGGCTTGGCACGACGGTCGGTCAGCGCGTGCAGCCGCGAGCCGCGGCCTCCGGCCAGCACCAGGGCAATGGTGCGTCGCGCCAGCTGGGAAGGGTCGTCGTGGTCCATCGTGGGTCTCCTGGGCAGGGGTTTTGCGGGCGCCCGATCAGATTCTTCCATGGGCGCGGACCATGGCGCCCAGGCGGCTGGCCCGGGAGGCGTCGACCATGGACCAGTCGAAGCGCCAGGCCCAGCAGCCGCTGGCCTGGCCGGGCCTGTTCATGCGGTGCCGGCTGTCCAGGCCGAGCACATCCTGGAACGGCACGATGAAGGTGTTGGCCACCGACTGCGACAGCGACTGCATCACGGCCCAGTGGATTTCGCCATCGGCCTGCAGGCCGAGGTAGTCCAGGACGAGTTGGCGCGCAGGCGGCTCCAGGGACTGCCACCAGCCCACCGTGGTGTCGTTGTCGTGGGTGCCGCTGCAGGCCACGATGCCCGGGGTCATGTTGTGCGGAAGGTGCATGTTCTGCGGCGATCCGTCGAAGCCGAACTGCATGACCCGCATGCCGGGCAAACCGTGCGCCTGCCGCAGATGCGTCACGGCCTCGGTGATCACGCCGAGGTCTTCAGCGATGAACGGCAGGGAACCCAGCGCCTGCTCCAGGGCTTCGAAGAAGGCGCTGCCCGGACCGGGCTGCCAGCGGCCCTCTGCCGCTGATGGGGCGGTGGCGGGAATCTCCCAGCAGGCCTCGAGACCGCGGAAGTGGTCGATGCGCACCAGGTCGAGCTGCGACATCAGGTGTCCGACGCGTCGTGTCCACCAGCCCCAGCCGTCCGACGCCATGGCGTCCCAGCGGTAGAGCGGATTGCCCCAGCGCTGGCCGGTGGCGGAGAAATAGTCGGGCGGCACGCCCGCCACCACGTCGGGCTCGTGCAGGTGATCGAGCCGGAAAAGACCCGGGTGGGTCCACACGTCGACGCTGTGGTGGTCGACGAACAGCGGCATGTCGCCCACCAGGTGGATGTTCCGCGCATGGGCGGCATCCCGCAGGCGCGCCCACTGTTCGTGGAATCGCCACTGGACGAAGTGCCAGAAACCGAGGGCGTCGGCGGCGTCCGCGTCCAGCCTGGTCAGAGCCGACGGCGTGCGATGCGCCCACTGGTCCGGCCAGCGCGTCCAGGGCGCCCCGAGCGACTCCGTGAGGACCATGAAGCGCGCGTAGTCGACCAGCCATGCGGCCTGCTGTTCGCTGAAGTGTCGCAAGGCTTCCCGGTCCTGCGGTTGGCCATGCTGCCGGAAGTGTTGCCAGGCCTGGCCCAGGGCGGCGCGCCGGAAAGGAATGACCTGCCCGAAATCGCAGCGAAAGGGATCGAACCGGGGTATGTCCAGGGCCGGCAGCCAGCCGCGGGACACCAGGTCGTCGAGATCCACCAGCCAGGGGCTGCCGGCGAATGCGGAGGGGCTCCGGTAGGGTGAGTGGCCCGGTCCGGGGGGCGTCAGTGGAAGGATCTGCCAGAGCGACTGGCTGCCCGCCGCCAGCCAGTCCAGGAAGTGCAGCGCGCCATCTCCGAGGTCGCCCGATCCGTGGCGCCCGGGCAGACTAGTCAGGTGCAGCAGCACGCCGCTGGAGCGCCGCTGCAGCAGGGGATGGCGGGCATGGGTCATGAGGGCTCCGGGGGCTCGCGGGACAGGCGCTGGACCAGCATCAGGACGGTGCTCGGTGGCACATCGATGCGCTCTTCGTACAGGCGGGCGGGTTCGCCGTCGGAGGCGATCCAGCCGGTGTCGCTGGCCATCACCAGCTGCCAGACGCCATCCGGGAGCGTCACGACGGAGGTCTGCCGGTCGCCGTGGAACACCAGCATGACCCTCTCCCCGGGTGGTTCGCCGTGATCGCCGACGGTGATCACGCAGGCCAGCAGACGCCCGTCGGGAATGTCCCATTCGATGCCGTGCGGATGGGTGCCACCGGCGTTGCGCCAGTCGATGTCGGGGTGGGTCGAGCCGGCGACGGGGTGTCCGGTGAACCAGGCCGGGTGGCGCAGGGCCGGATACGCCCTGCGCAGGCGGGCCAACCCGCTGATGAAGCCTGTCAGCGCGTCTTCACCTTCCGGCCAGTCGAGCCAGGTGATGGTGTTGTCCTGGCAGTAGGCGTTGTTGTTGCCTTGCTGGCTGTGACCGATCTCGTCGCCGGCGAGCAGCTGCGGCGTGCCCTGTGAGCACAGGAGCGAGGCCAGCAGGGCCCTGCGCCACCGGTCGCGCTGCTGCAGGATGGCCGGATCGTCGGTCGGCCCCTCGTGGCCGCCGTTGGCGCTGTAGTTCTGGTTGTGGCCGTCACGGCCGTTCTCGCCGTTGGCTTGGTTGTGCTTGTGCTCGTAGGAAGTCAGGTCGGCCAGCGTGAAGCCGTCGTGTGCCGTGACCATGTTGATGCTGGCCGAGGGCAGGCGGCCGGTGGACTGGAACAGGTCGCTGGAGCCCGCCAGGCGCCGGGCGAACTGGCCGCGTGTGCAACTGTGCCCCAGCCACCAGGCCCTGACGGTGTCCCGGAAACGGTCGTTCCACTCGTGCCAGCGCAGGCCGAACTGGCCGGTGCGGTATCCGTGGGGGCCCACGTCCCAGGGCTCCGCGATCAGCTTCACATGGGCCAGCACCGGATCCTGCGCGATGGCGGCGAACAGCGCTGCCTGGGGGCTGAAGTTGCGGCCCAGCTCGGGTGAGCGGCCAAGGGACACGGCCAGGTCGAAGCGGAAGCCGTCGACGCCGAACGCCTGGACCCACCAGCGCAGGCTGTCCATGATGAGCTGGGTGACCCGCGGCTGGCCCATGTCGAAGGTGTTGCCGCAACCCGTGGGGTTGCTGTGATGTCCGTGGGCGTCGAGCGCGTACCAGGCCGCGTTGTCCAGGCCGCGCCAGGACAGGGTGGGGCCGTCTCCGTCGCCCTCGGCAGTGTGGTTGTAGACGACATCGAGGATCACCTCGATGTTGTGCCTGTGCAAGGTGTCAACCATGTGTCGGAATTCGGCCCGGACCGCGGCTTCGCCGGACATCCCGGCTGCGTGCGAGGCCAGGCGCGGGTCGGGAACGAAGAAGGACAGCGTGTTGTAGCCCCAGTGGTTGGTCAGCCCCTTGTCGATGAGGTGGCGCTCGTCGAGCTTGAGGTGCACCGGCAGGAGGCACACCGCCGTGATGCCCAGGCGCCGGTAGTGGGCCAGCATGGCGGGGCTGGCGACGCCGGCGAACGAGCCCTGCCATGGCGGTTCGACCCGGGGGTGAAGCCGGGTCAGCGACCTGACATGGGCTTCGTAGATGAGGGTGTCCTTCCAGGCGGTGCCCGGGCCGGGTGCGATGCGTGCCCCGGCTGCCAGCTCGGTTGCGGCGTCGACGACCCGGCATTTGGGCATGCATGGCGCGTTGTCCTGCGGGTCTCCCGCGTCGACAAAACGGGCGCAGTCTTCGCTGCGAACCGCCAGTTGTTCGAACGGTCCAGCCAGAGCGAGCGCCCAGGGGTCCGTGAGCAGCCGGCCGGGATTGAAACGGTGTCCGGCCTGGGGATTCCACGGCCCGTCGGCCCGCAGTCCGTAGAGCTGTCCCTCACCGGCGCCCGGGACAAAACCGTGCCAGACGCCCTCGCTGCGCTCGGGCAGGCGCCAGCGCGCCGTCTCTCGCTGGCCGCTGCCGTCGAACAGGCAGATCACCACGGCTGTCGCGTTCGGCGCGAACACGCACACGTTGACACCATCGCGCTCGCCCTGGCGTGCGAGGCTCACCCCCATCGGCCAGGGACGGCCCGGCTCGCAGCAGGGGGTCAGCGCCAGCGCTTCGTTCATGCTTGTGCCGGTCGGAGCCACAGCACCGACAGGGGGGGCAGGGTCAGGTCAAGCGACCATGGCTGATGGTGCATGGCTGTCTCGCGGGTGTGGACGGTTCCGTGGTTGCCGCAGTTGCTGCCTCCATAGTACGAGGAGTCCGTGTTGAGCACTTCGCGCCAGGGACCCTGGTGCGGGACCCCGACACGATAGGGGCTGCGGACCACCGGCGTGAAATTGGCGATGGCCAGCAGGGTGTCCTCGGGGCTGTGTCCGTGGCGGATGAAGGCCAGCACCGACTGGCTGGCATCGTCCACCACCAGCCACCGGAAGGCATGGGGGTCCGCTTCACGGGCGTGCAGGGCCGGAGTCTCGCGGTAGATCCGGTTGAGGTCGCCCACCAGGCGCTGCACGCCGGCATGATCCGGGTCCTCCAGCAATTCCCACGGGAGCTCGCGGTCGTGGTTCCATTCCGTCGTCTGGGCCAGCTCGGCGCCCATGAACAGGAGTTTGCGCCCGGGATGCGCGTACATCCAGCCATACAGGGCGCGCAGGTTGGCCAGCTTCTGCCAGCGGTCCCCGTGCATCTTGGCCAGCAGCGAACCCTTGCCGTGCACCACTTCGTCGTGGGAGAGCGGCAGCACGTAGCTCTCGCTGTAGGCGTACATCATGGAGAAGGTCATCCGGTCGTGGTGCCAGCTGCGGTGAACCGGATCGAGGGCCAGGTAGGCCAGTGTGTCGTGCATCCACCCCATGTTCCACTTGTGATCGAAGCCGAGGCCGCCCTCCCCGACCGGGCCGGTGACCCTGGGGAAGGCGGTCGATTCCTCGGCGATCGTGATGGCGTGGGGCGCTTCCCGGCGCAGCACCTCGTGCACCTCCTGCAGGAAGGCGATTGCCTCGTGGTTTTCCCTGCCGCCGTGCCGGTTCGGAATCCATTCGCCGGGGGGCCGGCTGTAGTCCCTGTACAGCATGGAGGCCACGGCGTCGACGCGCAGGCCGTCCACACCGTACTGCTCGATCCAGAAAAGCGCGTTGCCGACCAGGAAGTTCTTCACTTCGTGCCGGCCGAAGTTGTAGATCAGGGTGTTCCAGTCGCGGTGCACGCCTTCCCGGGGGTCGGCATGCTCATAGAGCGCCGTGCCGTCGAAGCGGGCCAGTGCGTGCTCGTCGGACGGGAAGTGCGCCGGCACCCAGTCCAGGATCAGCTTCAGTCCGGCCGCGTGCACCGCGTCGACGAAGCGGCGGAAGTCCTGCGGCGAGCCGTAGCGGGCGGTGGGCGCGTACAGGCCGGTGGGCTGGTAGCCCCAGGAACCGTAGAAGGGGTGCTCGCTGACGGGCAGCAGCTCCAGGTGGGTGAAGCCCATGCCGGCGACGTAGGGCACCAGGTCCCGCGCCAGGTCGTCCCAGCCGGGCAGGGTGTCCGGGCCACCCGGTCTGCGCCAGGAGCCCGCATGGACCTCGTAGATGGCCATCGGCCCGGACGAGCGCTGGCATGGGTCCGGGGCCGCGGGTGGCGGACGCAGGGGTTCGCAGATCCTGGCCGCGTTGCCGGGAGGCAGTTCGGTCTGGCGCGCATAGGGGTCCGACTTCATGACCACGCTGCCGTCGGCCCGGTGCACCTCGAACTTGTACCACTGTCCGGCCACGGCGTCCGGCACGAACAGCTCCCAGACCCCGCACCCGGGGCGCAGGCACATGGGCTGGCCGCTCCACCGGTTGAAATCTCCCGTGAGGACCACCTGTCTGGCCGACGGTGCCCAGACCGCAAAGGCCACGCCGTCACGTCCGCCGAGTCTCACCGGGTGCGCGCCCAGCTTCTGCCAGGGTCGCAGGTGCCTGCCCTCGGCCAGCAACCAGGCATCGGTGGCACCGATCCATGGCTCGTGGGAGGGCTGCGGCGGGTCATCCATGTCGTGGGCTTTCCGGTTCCATTCTGTCATGGTCCATCCGTCGCCCGGGCCCGCAGCCGGCGGCACGCCCCGCATTCTCCCGGGCCCGGATCGAGTCAGGCGACAATCGGCCCATGATCCGTTCCGCCTCCGACTGGCTGACCCCCAGGCGCCTGCTGGCTGCCTCGGTGCTGGCCGCTTTCCTGACCATCGGTCTCAAGGCCCTGGCCTGGCATGTCACCGGTTCGGTGGGCCTGCTCTCCGATGCCCTGGAGTCCTTTGTCAACCTGGCCGGCGCCATGTTCGCCCTGGCCATGGTGACCATCGCGCAGCGACCCGCCGACGACGACCATCCCTACGGCCACACCAAGGCCGAGTACTTCTCCAGCGGGTTCGAGGGGGTGCTGATCTTCGGGGCTGCCCTGGCCATCGGCTGGACGGCCGTCGACCGCCTGATCACGCCCCAGCCGCTGGAGGCGCCTGGGCTGGGCCTGGGCCTGTCCGTGGCCAGTGCGGTGATCAACGGCCTGCTGGCCGCCCTCATGCTGCGCGCGTCGCGCGCCCACCGCCGCCGCGGGGTGGCGGGTGCCGAGGCGGTCGAGGCGGATGCACGCCACCTGATCACCGATGTCTACACCACCGCGGGTGTCGTTCTGGGCGTGGGCCTGGTGTACCTGACAGGCTGGCTCTGGCTGGACCCGGTGGTGGCGCTGCTGGTGGCCGCCAACATCGTGCGTGAGGCGCTGCACCTGATCAGGCGGGCCAGCGACGGCCTGATGGACCATGCCCTTGACCCGGAGCTGCAGGCGCGCATCGACGAGGTCCTGGCCGGCTTCACCGACCCGGCACGCCCCGACCTGTTGCGCTTCGACCATGTGAGCACGCGCCGGGCCGGTCAGCGCCGTTTCGTCGACCTGCACATGCACATGCCGCCCAACTGGACCCTCAGGCGTGCGGCCGCCGTGCGTGCCAGCGTGGAGCAGGCCCTGATGAGCGCCGTGCCGGGGCTGCGCGCCACCATCCAGCTGCTGCCGGGCGATGTGGAGGCGCACTTCCACGACCGGGAGGATCTGCGGTGATCGCGCTGCTGCAACGCGTCTCGTCTGCCCGCGTGGACGTCGCCGGCGAAACGGTGGGGGCCATCGGCGCAGGATTGCTGGTGCTGTTCTGCGCCGAGCCCGACGACACGCAAGCCCTGTGCGAGCGCATGCTCGACAAGATCCTGAAGCTGCGCATCTTCGGCGACGAGCAGGGCCGGATGAACCGCAGCGTGCAGGATGTCGGTGGCGGCCTGCTGCTGGTGAGCCAGTTCACGCTGGCGGCGGATACCCGGCACGGCAACCGGCCGGGTTTCACCGCGGCCGCACCACCTGAGAAGGGGCGTGCGCTGTTCGATCACTTCGTGTCGCTGGCACGGATGCGGCACCCGCAGGTCGCAACCGGCCGCTTCGGGACCGAGATGCAGGTGCACCTGGTCAACGACGGTCCGGTGACGATTCCGCTGCGGCTGGGCGCCTGAACGGCCCGGCGGACCCGCCCGTCTCCTGCTTGAGGCCTTCCAGCCGGGCCTTCAGGAAGCCGCCGCTGCCGTAGCGGGTGACACGGCTGTAGTGGCGCTCGCTCAGGCGGGCCACCATGGCGCTCCAGGCGTCCAGGAGGCCGGGCGCCAGTTCGAAGCGGTCGTAGTTCACCACCGCGGCCACGCGGTGTCCGAGCGGGCGCAGCAGTTCGTCCAGGTGCTGCTCGATGGCACTGATGTCGGCCTCGTGCTGCACCCTCAGGCCCTCGAAGTTGATGAACAGCAGTCGGTGGCCGGGATCGAGCTCGAAGCGGGCCTCCAGCGGCGTCTCGCTCAGGCGCTCGCGCAGCCCGATGGGGGCTTCGCCCAGCAGGGCCGGCTCCATCAGGCGCAGGTGCCTGCCGATCAGCGGCATGAAGTCCATGTGGGCCAGCACGTCGCGCTGCAGGTCGATGCCGGGCGCGATCTCGCACAGCTCCAGCGACGGCTTGCCTTCATGGGCCACCAGCCGGAACACGCAGCGCTCGGTCACGTACCAGACGG